>JBDTAI010000088.1:0-3170 GCA_039924685.1 Ktedonobacterales bacterium | reverse complement strand
GAGCAGATCGGGCGTATCTTCGGCGCTGTTGGCAGATGGCGCGACCGACTGGCGCTGGAAGAGCAACTGGCGGCGGAGGCTGGACTGCCGCCAGAACAGGTGGTGGTGGAGGTGATCACGTCGAAGTCGCAGCGCGCCCTGCCGCCACTAGCGACGCCGCAGACGGCGCCCCAAACCAGAGCGTTGCGTCACTTCGCCGCGCCCACAGCGCCACGCCGTGTGATCCACCTCTTCGCGTCTAAAGGGTTGGCGCGTGACTACCTGCGCCGCCTGCGCATGGCCGCCGAACGGTCCTTCACTGCGCTCGGCGCCACGGCCCGCTTCACTCCGTGGGAAGGATGATCGCATAGGGTGTCATGGGCGGCTGAGAGCGGCCTGCAACGCGGCGCGATCTGCCTGATCGAGCGACGGCAGTGGTGTATTGCGGATGTCGAGCAGCACCTTGAGGGCGCGATGTTCGGCGCGGTCGCGTGTCGTCTCCAGCGCGCGGCGAACCTCTCGTAGGGGGAAGCGGTGGGTGATCAATCGGTCGGGAGTCAGGCGATGGTCGCGCATCAGCGCCGCCGCCAGCGCGAATGTGGAGACACGCCCACCCGCTTCTGTGCCGAGCGCCTCGCCGCCGGGCCAGTTCTCCGTCCCATGCGCCAACGCGCCCACCAGCGTCACTTCCTGATTCCATACCGGCGTCAGGTCCACATGCATTGGCGTGAGCCGCTTGCCCACCAGCGCCACCACGCCGCCCTCACGCGCCCAACGTAGCGCATTTTGTAGTGTCGCGGATGAGCCAACTGTGTCATACACGATGTCGAAGCCGCCGATCACCAGTTCAGCGCCCAGGCGGTTGCGCAGGGTTGTCGCCCCGGTCAGTCGCGCCACACCGGATGAGCCGTCCTCTGGGTAGAGGATGCGCACGGCGCCCATGCGGGTTGCTGTCTCCACTTGATAGGCGTGCAGGGGCATGGCTGTCACACCAACATTCGGCGCCAGCGCTCGCAACGCCTGGATGTTGAGCAGCCCCAATGTATCGGTTCCGATCACCAGCGCCTGATCGCCCGGTTGTGTGCGGTGGCGCAGCGCAGCATGCACAGCCACAGCGGTTGGCTCCAATAGCACTGCCTGTTCATCTGGCAGGCTATCTGGCACGAGGAAGAGTTGACGTTCGTGAACGACCATCTCATCGCTCCATCCCGCGCCCACCGCCTTTGCGCCAGGGAGGTAGCGGCTCTCGCACAGTGCGTAGTTGCCCACGGCGCAGTGGCGGCAGGGCGGCTCTACATCACGGGTGAGGCAGCACTGATCGAGTTGATAGGCTACGCGGTCGCCGACGCGGAAAAACTGCGTCTCCGGCCCGATCTCGACAACCTCGCCCACCACCTCGCGCCCCAGATAGACGCGGGGGATGCGCGGAGCTGCCAGTGGCGAGACGCGCGGATCGGCGTTCAACTGCACCAGATCAAGGTCACTATCGGCGATGCCCGCCATCGTGTTGCGCACACGCACCCAGCGGCGACCGGGCAGCCTGGGTCGGGGCAATCGTCGCACCCGCAACGGCGCCAGCGGTCCAAAGTAGGCGCGGCGCGAGGCGTAGCCCAGTAGGCGGGTCCCCACCACGCGCGCGGGATTGGTGTCGAGGTAGGCGCTCAACATCCGCCGCTTCCCCTCCTTCTGGCGTAACCTCACCCCGGCCCTCTCCTCGTAGGAGAGGGAGCGTGAGCCGATACTTCCTGGCAATGGCTGATTACAGGTGGTTCGGAAGATTACTCTAACACGGCGTCTGCAAGTGCGCAAGAAAATACATGATATGGGCTATACGGGACGGCTCCCACTCGCTCCAGTCCGCGCAGGCAGGCTTCGCGTCTCGCAGGGACTGTAGGCGCGACTTTAGCCGCTGGCCGGGCCACACGATCATGCGCCTACCCGCCGCGCGAACGGGTACGTGGGCGTCCGGCAGTCGCCCCCGCAACGTGCGACAGTGCTCCAGCCTTGTGAGGTGTGAGTAGGGGTCTCGCACTGTGCGCCTGCGGTATAATTGAGGCAGCGTCTTTCGTTGACGCTGGGCTGCCATGCAACGACTGTTGACGCTGGCCGTCGAACATTGCCTCACACCCTTACCAGAAACGATATAGGGGATCTATGCAAGCCCTCCCATTCGCGCTCTTCCTGGTGATGCTCGAGCTGGCTGCTGGCTCGTTCATCAGCCTCTACGTGCTCGACCTGCGCGGCGACAGCAGCCGCAACTTCCTCATCTTCCAGGGCGTGTTGTATGTGCTCTTCGCCGGGCTGACCGTGCTGGCGATGAACGCCTTTGCCTCGCCCGCCAATGCGCGTGGCCTGGGGCTTGACGATGCCTGGCTCAACGCACAGGGACCGCTCACGCTGGCCTTTAGCGCCCTGACGATCCCGTGGAACCTCCTGCTCTGGCTCGACAGGTCGCCACGCAACGCGATTGACGCAAAGACCATGAAGGCGAAGGCGGCCAAAGCCGCCGAGGATGGCGAGAAACCGCGTGCGGTGGAACTGATACCCACCACCAGAACAGTGCGGCTACGCCAGGCGCGCTTCATCCTCGGCGGCGCAACGGTGGCGCTTGGGCTGGTGACGCTGATCGTCGTCGGTATGGCCTATCGCACGCTCGCCAGCAGCCGACTCGATGGCTTCTTTGTCGTCGCGTCGTTTGTGGTAGGCGCGCTGGCGCTGGGCGGCGTGATGACGGCAATGCTGCTTGGCCACTGGTATCTCAACACACCTACCGCTTCTGGCAAGCCACTGGAGTTCGTCACCATACTGATGCTTGTGACGCTGGCGCTCGAACTGTTCTTCTCGCTGCTGATTGGCCCCAGCACGGCGCATCCTACACTGCAAGCCACGTCGGTGCAGCCGGGGACGACGATCCAGACGGGCAACGGCAATGTGAAGGTGAGCACGCCGACCGCCGTGCCAACCAGAACAGTGAGTGGACCAGTGCCGCAGGGCGAGCAACAGACGATCCAGCGACAGGCGCCGCTGACGACGGGAGCGATGGTCTGGCTGCAAATCATTCTCGGCTTCATCTCACCGCTGATCCTGGGCGCCGTCGCGCTCTACCTGACACGCGGGCGCTCATTCCAGTCGGCGACGGGCATGTTATATCTCTGTGTGTCGTTTGTTTTCATCGGCGAGATCCTGGCGCG
>JBDTAI010000087.1:0-10504 GCA_039924685.1 Ktedonobacterales bacterium | reverse complement strand
GAGCGGGAGGCCAACCAGGAGGCGGCGATCACCTGCTACCAGGAGGCGCTGCGGGTCCGCACCTACGCGCGGCTGCCGCTGGACTACGCGATGACGCAAAATAACCTCGGCATTGTGTATCAGGAGCGGCTGGTGGGTGAGAAGGAGGCCAACCAGGAGGCGGCGCTCACCTGCTACACCGAGGCGCTGCGCGTCTACACCTACGCGCGGCTGCCGCGCGAGCACCGCGAGACACAGCTCAATCTGGCCTTCGCCTGCATGGAGTGGGGTCTGTGGGAACCGGCGCATGCTGCGTATCAGGGCGCCTTGAAAGCCGAAGAACTGCTGTTGGCGCAGGTCAGTGGCGGGCTGCGCTCCAGCGACATCATTCTGCGCGAGGGGCGCGGCGCGGCGACCTGCGACGGCTTTGCGCTGACACGCCTGGATCGGCGCGCCGAGGCGGCGCTGGCCATCGAACGCGGGCGGGCGCGTGGGCTGGCTGAGTCGCGCCGCCGCGCCACCGGCGACCCGGCGCGCATTGGTGAACCCGACCGGCGCCGCCGCTACCAGCAGGCGCTCGCCGCCTTCAATGCCGCGCAAAAAACCAGCAACACGCCGATCAGCGACGACGATCTGATCGCGGTGGGCGGGCTGAACCCCGCTACGCTGCCAGCGGAGCGCCAGGCGCGCGCGGCGGCCATCGAGGCGGCGCAACGCGCGGTGGAACTGGCGCGAAGTATGAAGTTGAGCGCGGCGCGCGAGGCGTTTGACCGTCTGGTGAACGAGATACGCGCGGCGGATGATCCCGCCGACTTCCTGCTGGCGCCACTGGATGAGGCGACACTCTGGCGCGCGGCCTCGGTCGGCGAGCCAGGGCATGCGCTGGTCTATCTCGCCGCCACGCCCTGGGGTGGGATCGCCGTTGCCGCCCTCACCGCCAACCCGCGCCTGAAGACGGAGCGCCGCTGCCTGACGCGCGGCCTGCCTGCCCTCACTGAGACACTGGTGAATGACCTGATCGAGCGCATGATTCCCGCCGATCAGCCAGACAAGGATGGCGTGATTCGTAATCGCCTGGTCGCAGGTTTCGCCTGGGCGCAGATGGGGCATGGATTCGGGCGCTTTCTCTATGACTGGCCGGGGGCGACCTTCCGCGAGAAGGCGGCGGCGCTGCATCGCGGCTGCGAGGCGGCGGGCATCGCGCCTGAGCAGGCGACGCTCGACACGGCGGCGCAAGCGACGCTGGCCACGCTGGGTACGTCGCCACGCCTCGCCGCTATGCTGGATATGCCGCTGTCAGTGCTGCTCACCGCCGATCCGCTGAACCTGCTCGCGCGGCTGGTCGGCGCCTTCGATGGCGCGTTCCTGCGCGCGGAGTTGACGTACAGCCGCGCCACGCTGGCCGGGGCGGCGCTGCGCCCGCTGGCGGCCTGGCTGAATGAGCAGGGCGCCACCAGCGTCACGCTGATCCCCGGCGGTGGCCTGGGAACCTTCCCGCTGCTGGCAGTTCCCGTCGCGCCCGCCGGTCCGCATGAGACGAGCGCGCGGGTCTTCGCCGACGCCTTCCCGAAAGGGGCCAGCGTCGCCCCCAGCGCCCACGCCCTGCTGCGCGACTGGCGCGATCAGGAAGCCGCGCAGGTCAAGCGCAATCGCAGCGGTGTGATCGCGCTGGGCAATCCAGACCCCGACCATGCGCCGCTGGAATGGGGCGAGGCGGAGGCGATCACCCTCGCGCGGCTGGCGCGCAAAGTCGGACTGCCCGCCGAGTCGCATACCCGCACGAATGCGCGGCGCGGCTGGCTGCTGCATGCGCTACGCACGGCCTGGGTCGCCGATCTCTCCTGCCACGGCATGTTCGATTTCGATTCGCCGCTCGACTCGGCGCTGCTGCTGGCGCTGAAGAAGACGCTGACACTGCGCGAGCTGCTCAGTCTGGGTCTGGGAGAAGGGGAGGAGGGCGGCGAACCGGCGCAGACCGATCTGCGTGGCCTGCGCCTGCTGATCCTCTCCGCCTGCCAGACGGCGATCCTCGATCTGCGTGGCGCGCAGGAGGAGGCGCGCAGCCTGGCGGCGGGCATTCTGGAGGCAGGAGCGGAGGCGGCGATGGCCGCGCAGTGGTCCGTCAGCGACAAGGCCACCTATCTGCTGATGGTCAAGTTCGCCCAGCTCTGGTTGCCCAACCGCGAAACGATGGCGCCCGCCGCCGCGCTGCTGCTGGCGCAACGCTGGCTGCGCAACGTCACCAACGCCGAACTGCGCAAATGGCGCTACGACACGCTGGCGCCGATCACTGCCGAGGAGCGCACAGCGGCCAGTGGCGAGGCCGAGGGCAGCGATCCGTGGGAGAGCGAGGCGCAGCAACAGGCGGCCTATACGTCTGCACACGCCGAGGCCGAGGGCGTTCTGGCCGAACATCTCACTGCTCACGGGCAAACCAAAGGTGAGGCGCCGGAGAACCTCGTCGTCCAGCGGCTGCGCGGGCTGCGTCTGCGCCGCACACACGACCTCGCCGACGATGGGCGCGACGCGGCGCCTGGCGCCGAGCGCGGTGATCGGTTTGGCGTCAAAGAGGCCGAGGAGCAGATACAAGTCGCCGCCGCCAACGACCGCGACGACGCCTGCCCCTTCGCCGATCCGTTCTACTGGGCAGGCTTCCAGATCACCGGCTGGTGATGATGGATGGAGGTGGGCGGCATGAGGGACGGGCAGCGGGCGGGTGAACCCGCGCCTACAGTCCCCTATCGGGGCGCGAAGGCCGCCTCCGCGGCCTGTAGAGTGAAAAGAGCAGGCGATTGCGTGCCATTTGCCACACCGCGCATTGTAGGGGCGTCCGGTGAGGTTGCGCCCGTTTCGCCCCTCAGCCGATCCCGCCCGCCATCCGCCACCCACTTTCACCCCACAGGCCGTGCAGACGGCCTTCGCGTCAGCTCTGCCAACTCTCAGGCGCGGCTTTAGCCGCCCGCTGGGCCGCGCGCCACGATGCGTGCCACATGGGTTTACCCGCCCGCCATATAGCCACAAGGAGACATCCTAGATGCCAAAACAGACTGCAAACGCCAAGACCGCCACGACCGCCAAACTTTCACCCGATGATCCCAACAACTCGCCCCTGCTGACCGGACTCGCCACGTTGGCCGACCTGTTGCAACACGAGGCCAACGAACTGCGCGCGCAGGGTGTGGGCGAGTTCGCTGCCAGCAAAGCACAACGCCGTGGTGAGGCGGCGCTACCCCAGGACGACGAAGCAGAGCGGCTAGAAGAACTGGATACGTTTGTCCATCGCATCCGCCAGATCACCGAATGGCTCAAGCAGGATCGACGCCTGATGCCCATCGTGGACGACGCCATTGGCAAGCAGGTGCGCGAACTGGAGATGAAGCAGGTGCAAGTGGCGCAGCGCCAGAACCGGCAAAACTACCTGCTGGCGCTCGTCACCACCATCGCGGGCGCGCTGCTCGGCTGGCTCATCTCCCTGCTGGGTACGCCGAACACCCTACTCCATGCCTTCATCCACTAGCCAGTCACGCCAACAATCCAATAATCTATAGTTCACCAGTCATGTTAACATTGACGCGCAGGGCAAGCCGGACTATGATCCATGTACTGGCTGCGTCAGGTTGTGCGTCCCAATGGTATGTTAATCGTGCGGCGAGGGCGCGCGTGCGCCACGCGCCCCTACAATGGTGTTGTGGCGAACGGTTTGCCATCGCCTGTTCGCCCGCTGTGCAGGCCGTGCAGACGGGATCGTAGCGTCGGGCCGTAGGGCCGACCGACCTGTAGGCGCTGGTTTACCCGCCGGGCCACATCACGATGTCACCCTTACGGGATTACCCGTGGCCTTCAGGCCACGGAGGCCCACCACACCACCAATGTACCATGAGACAATCCAATGAACCGGGAGTGACACCATGCGACTG
The DNA here is from genome assembly GCA_039924685.1 of Ktedonobacterales bacterium. Lineage (GTDB taxonomy): Bacteria > Chloroflexota > Ktedonobacteria > Ktedonobacterales > JADMIN01 > JBDTAI01. Next base: position 6,608 of record JBDTAI010000087.1, on the reverse strand, counting down.
ACGATGAAGGGCGACTACGGGCTGCGCGCCATGATCGATCTCGCCGCCCACTATGGGCGCGGACCGATCCCCAGCGCCGACATCGCCCGCCGCCAGGCGATCCCCGAACACTTCCTCGATCAACTGCTGATCACCCTGCGCCGCGCCAGCCTGCTGAAGAGCCAGCGCGGCCCCCAGGGTGGCCATCAACTGGCAAAGACCCCGGCGCAGATCACCATGCTCGATGTGGTTCGCGCGCTCGAAGGTGTCACCGCGCCGATGGACTGCGTGCCGCAACCGACCTCCTGCCAGCTCTCGCCGGGTTGCGCCATCCGCGACATCTGGAGCCAGATTGATGTCTATGCTACCCAGTTGCTCTCCGCCACCACCCTCGAACAGCTTGCCGCGCGCCACCGCGTCCCCGCGCAGGACCGCGACGCCATGTATTACATCTAGCGGAGAGTGGGGCGTATGCGTTCCGTGCGGGTGGTGAACGAGACGAACGGCGAGACGCTGGCCGCACACGCCGCCGTCGCCGAAAGCTTCTGGGCGCGCTTCGTCGGCTTGCAGGGGCGCCACGAACTGCCGTCGGGGAGTGGCCTCGTCTTGCTGCCCACCAGCAGCATCCACACCTTCTTCATGCGGCTGCCGATAGACGCCGTCTTCGTCGCCGAGGATGGGCGTGTTGTGCGCGTGGGACGTCGCCTGCTCCCCTGGCGCATCGGCCCGATAGCCTCTGGCGCGCTCTACTGTATCGAGCTACCCGCCAACGCCGCCAACGCCACTCAGCCCGGCCACATCATCACCTTGCAACCAGTGTGAAAAGCCCCTCTCCCATCAGGAGAGGGGCTGGGGCGAAGTTCAGGCTAGAAGTCGCGTCGCTGTTCGCGCCGCTTGGCGGGCTTGGTTGGCCCCTTCTTGCGTCGCGGGGCGCCCCACTCGTCCTCTTCCTCTTCCTCATCGAAGTCGGTGAAACCTTCATCTTCAGCGGCGGTGGCAGGCTCCTCCGCTTCCTCGACGGCGGGCGGGCTGGCGGCAAGGTCGAACCCCGTCGCCACACTGTCATCAAAGGTGGGGCCAACACCGGCCTCGATGTCGGGCGCCTGATCGTCGCCCATCTCGGCGGAACTCTTCATCAACAGATCGATGTTGGCGAGATCGGCGAGCGAGTTCAGCGTCGGGCGTGGGGCAGGCTCGGGCTTCTTCTCAGCCTTCGTGGCTTTCGCCTTGCTCTCGGGCCTGGCCTCTACCTTCGGCAGATCAATCACCGGAAGCGCAGCAGCGAACTCATCGTCCAACTCGTCGGCGCTCACTTCTGGCTCGGCGACAGGGGCCGCTGACTTCTGCCTGCCCATCGCCACATCGAGCCAATACTGCGAGTAATAGTGCGGACGGTCGGTATCCTGGATCAGGTCTCTTCTTGCCATGCTATTGCTGTTGTTCCTTACCCAACAGAGCGCGACATCGGTGCGACATCGCGGGTGTCGGCTGAATGGTCTTGCTATCATCACACGCGGGAAACAATGCGCCCCCGCTGGGATCATTCGGAGGTACGCAAGCGTGGCGTCCACATATCATGAACGCCTCTCAACGATTGTATGGCCTGTCGCAGCCCTTGTCAAGCAAAAGGCAGCCTATGTGCCAGGGATCGAGGCAGGGCCAGGCGTGGGATTGGGCGACAGCAGAACAGGTGGAAGCGGCGTCTGGTTGAAGTTGAAGTCGTTCATCAGGTTGCCAAGAATCGGCACATTCTCGCGCACCGTCGGGCGCGGATCGGGTCGGCCATCCGTCTTGGGGTCGAGCCGCTGCCCACCGATGAAGTTGTCCTCGATGAACTTCAGATAGGCGTCAAAGCTCAATGTCTGGGAGTCAATATAGCCCTGTTTCGCGTACGGACTAATCACCATCGCTGGCACTCGCAGCCCATAGCCGTTCTGGTCAACGCGTGGCGGCTTGACATGATCATAGAAACCGCCCCAGTCGTCCCACGCCAGAAAGATCGCCGTGCTGTTCCAGTCTGGCCCCTGCATCACCGCATTGATCAGTGTGGTGACATAGGCTTGCCCTCTACTCACCAGCGCCGGTGGATGCTCGCTCACCTTGCCATTTGGCACAACCCACGAGACTGCCGGTAGCGTGCCGTTCTTGGCCTGGGTGAAGAAGTTGTTGACATCCTGAATATTGCCCGTCTGGCCGTCCTGCTTGACAGTATCGAAGTTGGGCAGCGGGTTCCAGATGCCCGGAACACCTGCTCCCTGCTTCTTCTGCGTCTTGCCGGAGCAGATCATCGCGTCGTCTTCGCAGTCAGGCTCCGTGCCAGCCGAGAGGTAATAGCCCCAACTGACATTGTACTTGTGCATCAGGTAGGTCAGGTCGGTCCAGGCATAGTCAGCGCCACCAGGGTTCGCCTGCTTGCTCGTAACCGGCCCCACAATGTTGTTGACGCAGCTCGATGGATCGCTCGACCCGCACTTCGCCGACCAGCCAGATACCATAAACAGATGCTCAGGCAGGCTCCACGAGGCGTTCGGCTCAAACATATGATCCTGCAACACGAAGTCATGGGCGTAGGTCCAGTAGTTGGGGATTTCGCGGGCGTCGTGCCAGCCCATCACATCAGGTGTGCTTGAGTTGGTGCAGATCGGGTTGGTGGGATCAGTACACCCCTTCTTCCCCTTCTCCGCTTGCGCGATGAAGCCGTCCATTGCACCATTGTTGATGTCGGCTGTCGCGTTGGCGGCGCCATGCGGACCGCCACCATTGAGATCGTTGGGGTTGTGGAAGGGCTTGACACACTGGCCCGTCTTGGGATCGTTGACACAGACAGTCGGGACGCCATTCTGCATGGGGATGCCGTCTGCGCCCGGATACGTGCCAAAGTACGTGTCGAAGGAGCGGTTCTCCTGCATGATGATGATTACATGCTTGATCTTGGTAGCGATGGGATAGGTTTTCTGTGTCGTCTGGGCGCCACAACTCACGAGCAGCATGGCGACAAGGGCGAACGCGATCATCCCGCCCACCGCACCGCGCCGCTTGCCCGCCCCCATGGAGCGAAGTTGGTGATAGTATCGTCTCGGCCAGAGTCCTTGCATGGGCGCCTCCGTGTTGTATGCTTATCTGCAAGTGTGAGCAGGCTGCGCGCTTCAGCATGCGCCAAAAGGTGCATGCTCAATTCTGACCGCCAACCCTGAAGATGTCCTTAGCAAAGGCTGATGATTCGCTGAGAAATACCAGCATCCTCGCTTATACGTCCGGCCAGTCGTTCGTCGCTTCACGCAGGCCACTGAGTATCTCACCCCACGACACACGAGTGGGCTGATCGTCGCGGTAAACCACCTGCCCCGCGACGATCACCTCGCGGATGGCCTGCGGCGTCATGGCGTAGACAACGTTCTTCTCATAGCGCCACGGTGGCTGAAGCGAGGGATCGTCCATATCCAGCAGCGCGAAGTCGGCGTACTGCCCAGCCGCGATGCGGCCCGCTGGCAGCCCCAGCGTTGCGGCTGATCCCTGGGCGCCGAAGTCAAGCGCCACCTCGGCAGGCAGGACGTTCGAGTCAAGGTGTGTCAGCTTTTGCAGCAGCGCGCACATCCGCATTTCATCGAAGACCGAGACGCGATTGTTGGAGCAGCCGCCATCGCTGCCCAGGCCAATCACCACGCCCGCCCGCCGCATATCCTCGATGCGCGTCACGCCGTCACCCAGGAACATATTGCTCGCCGGACAGTAGACCAACCGCACATCGCGCTCGCCCATCAGGCGGATGTCGTCATCTTCCAGCCAGACGCCATGAATGATCGTCATGCGCTCGAGCGCCAGCCCCAGCGATTCCAGCCAGCGGATCGGTGTCAGCCCATACTGCGCCTGGATCGTGTCGCGCTCATAGCGCCCCTCGGCCACATGGATATGGAAGCGCGTCCCCAACTCCCCGGCCAACTGCGATCCAGCGCGGATCATGTCGGGACTGGCGGCGTGCGGCGAGTGCGGCGCGGGCAGCACATGCACATCGTCGGCGTTGCGATACGCCTGCCATAGTTCGCGAGTGTGCGCCACGGCATCGGGGATCGTCTCACGGTACTGCGGCGGAGCGCCTTCCCAGTCATACATCGTGCGCCCCAACACGATTCGCATGCCCAGGTCGCGGGCGGCGCGAATCACCGCGTGATCGTTCTCATTGCCGTTGTCATGGATATAGAAGAAGTCGCAGACGGTGGTGACGCCCGCGCGCAGCATCTCGGCGAAGGCGAATCGCGCCCCCTGATAGATCACCTCCGTCGTCATGCGCGGCGTATAGCCATAGAGCGCGCGGTCGCGCCAGGTGAAGAAGTCGCAATCGTCGGCCACCCCGCGCAGCAGTGACTGGAACGAGTGGTTGTGCGCGTTGAGCGTCCCCGGCAACAGCAGCCGACGCGGATAGCGCGTGATCGGTATATCGGCGGCCAGTTCGCCCACCAGCCCAACCGCTGCGATGCGCCCATCCGCCACCGTGATCGCCACATCCGGCGCGAATCGCCCATCCACCCACGTCAATTCCGCCGCAATCGCCTGTCTCCGCCCTGCCGCCTGCGTCGCATCCACCATACCATCACCTCGTTATCCCAACAGCCTCAATCTGTGGACTCATGGTGTTTGGCGCCTCCATCGGGTAACGGATCGTATGTGTTCGCTCGTGGCCTGAAAGCCACGGGTAATCCAGGGCAAACGACGTCGTACCCGATCACGTTGGTAAACAGCATTAGTCCACCATTCGTCCGTGCTCCCGCCCTTCAGGGCCGAAAGCGCCTACCGCTCATCCAGTCTATCATGCCCTCGCCAGCGCGCACGGCAAAACCTGTCGCTGGCAACATTGCGGTATCCCAGCGTCATCACTGTACAATTCATGAGATGCGATGGCCCACTGGGAGCCTACGGAAACGCACGCTCTATCTCTATCTCCAGCCCGCGCAGGCGGCCTGTGTAGCGGCAAGCCCACAGGCGTGGGTTTACCCGCTGGCCTGGCCGCTCGTGACAAGCGAAAGGACAACACCCATATGATCGCCGATCTGGCCTCGGTCTCAGGACTGCACAGCACTGACTTCTACCTGATGGATGAACTACTGACCGATGACGAGCGCGGCATCCGCGACAAAGTACGCGCCTTCTGCCAGCAGGAGGTTGTGCCAATTGCCAACGACTACTGGGAGCACGCCGAGTTCCCCTTCGAGTTGATCCCCAAGCTGGCCAGACTCAACATCGCGGGCAGCACGATCAAGGGCTATGGCTGCCCAGGCATGAGCGAGGTCGCCTCCGGCCTTGTCGCCGTCGAGATGGCCCGCGCCGACGCCAGCTTCACCACCTTCTTTGGCGTACATTCCGGGTTGGCGATGATGTCGCTTGCGCTGCTTGGCTCTGAGGAGCAGAAGCAGCAGTGGCTGCCCGCGATGGCGCGCTTCGAGAAGATTGGCGCGTTTGGCCTGACTGAGCCAGACCACGGCTCCGATGCGGTGGGGCTGGCGACCCGCGCCCATCGTGAGGGTGACGAGTATATCCTGAACGGGCAGAAGAAGTGGATCGGCAACGCCTCCTTCGCCGATGTGGTGATCATCTGGGCGCGTGACGACGACGGCAATGTGGGCGGCTTTCTTGTCGAGAAGGGGACGCCCGGCTTCGAGACAACAGTGATGACTGGCAAAATCGCCAAACGCGCCGTCTGGCAGGCTGAGATCACGCTGAACAATGTGCGTGTGCCTGCGGCAAACCGGCTGGCGCAGTCGCGCAGCTTCAAGGATACATCCCGTGTGCTGACGGCGACGCGCTACGGAGTGGCCTGGGAGGCCATCGGCCACGCCATCGCCGCATATGAATATGCGCTGGCATATGTGAAGGAACGCAAGCAGTTCGGCAAACCGCTGGCGGGTTTCCAGCTGATCCAGAACAAGCTGGCGAAGATGCTGGCGGAGATCACCAGCATGCAACTATTGTGCTACCGTCTGAGCCAGTTGCTGGCGGAGGGCAAGATGACCGAAGGCATGGCGTCGCTGGCAAAGATGCACAATGCCCGCCGCGCACGTGAGGTGGTGGCCGAGGCGCGTGATATGCTGGGCGGCAACGGTATCCTGCTGGAGTACCAGGTGGCGCGACACTTCGCTGACATGGAGGCCGTCTACACGTACGAAGGCACCGACACCGTGCAATCACTGATCGTCGGGCGCGAGATCACCGGCCTGCAAGCCTTCTCGCGGTAATTCTCTCACTAGAGCGAGGCACAGGATGACGCTAGCCACTCCTGATCCATTGGAGCGTGCGCGGCACTCGCTGGAAGGTCTGTCAGTTGGCGACGCCTTTGGCGAACGGTTTTTCGTCCACCCCGACACGATCCTCAATATGGGCACGCAGCGCATACCCCCGTAGGCGCCGTGGGAGTACACCGACGACACCGAGATGGCGATCTCCATCGTATCTACGCTAGCGGCGCATGGCGAGATCGATCAGGATCGGCTGGCGCATACCTTTGCCGAACGCTTCATGGCCAACCCACATCGCGGCTACGGACTGGCGATGCACATCTTATTGCCGAGTGTTCATGAGGGCGCGTCCTGGCAGAAGCTAGCGCAGAGCCTCTTTGGTGGCAAAGGCTCGTTTGGCAA
>JBDTAI010000086.1:0-2947 GCA_039924685.1 Ktedonobacterales bacterium | reverse complement strand
CCATCAGGAGACGTAGGGGCTACGCCAAAGAGCGCCCAGGCGCTACGCTTGTTATACATCAGACCACGTGTGCCGTCTATCGGATCAACGATCAGCGTGAAAGCCGACGCCGCCGGATCGCTGCCCGCAGGAAAGATCAGCGCCCCATCTGGATCATCGGCGCCTTCCAGTCCCTCAGACACCAGCCGCAGCGGAACCTGCTCGCCCCAGCGTTCACAGAACGCCAGCAGGATCGTCTCGCCGCGCTCATCCAACTGGTAGATCACGTCGCCGCCACGTTCACCCGCCACACTGGCAAGCTCCTCGGCGGCTGTGGTGGCGAGGCCGCGCAGCACGGCGGCGCGCAATGCAAGGGCGAGCGCCCGCAACCGCGTGATGATCTCGTCCGGCGCAGGGAATGGGTGGGGCATAGTGCGCCTACCTGACGCTGTCGTGTTGCGTTCGCAAGGGACTGTCGTCCCCATCCGTCCGTACTCCGGCTTTTCAAAGCCGAGAGCGGCCAGCCACGCCTATTGCCCGGCTTTGGCAGCGCTGTAGCGCGTCAGCACCTCGCCTTTGGCGCGGGTGTAGGCTTCGCGTCCCTGGCTGATCGCCTCGCCGTACCTGTCGCGCAGTTGCCCGGCCAGTGTCTCGCGGGTCTCTTCGCCGGTCTGTGGCGCCAGGAGCAGCGCCAGCGTTGCGCCCGCCGCCAGCCCGACGATCAAGCCGAACATGAAGCCGCCGCCCGATTTCTTCTTTTGTTTTGCCATCACTCTTCCGCCTTCACGCCTGCATACGCAGCGTTCGTTACTCGCGTCACTCGCGTCGCTAGCAGTTCTAGCAGCGCCAGCCTGTCTACATGATAGCCCTCGTGTGGCCCTTGTGGCGTTAGCCGACCTCACTGGCGCCCAGCACCTGCTGCACGCGGTCGAGCAGGGTGTCGAGTTCGAAGGGCTTCTGCAAGACTGAGACGTTTATGAAGCGGGCAGGGTTACTTGCAATGACCTGATTGACGGTTTCGGCCTCCATTACGGCGGCGGTATAGACAATCACGGGGATGTCGGCGGCGCTTTCCTGGGCGCGCAAGGTCTCGAGGATGTCCAGACCCGATACATTTGCCAGCTTGAGATCGAGGATCACCAGGTCCGGCGGGTTCTCGCTGATCTGCTGCACGGCGAGGCTGCCATCTTGCAGCACGGAGACCTGATACTGTTCATCTTCCAGCAGCATTCGCAGCAGGGAGAGCAACTCTTCGCGGTCATCAACTACCAGGATGCGCTTTGTCACGGTATATCCTCTAGCTACTCAGAGAGCAACTCAGAACTGATGAGCGATTGCGGCGCGATGGGTACCTGCAACCAGCTACTACGCGCCAGTGGCATCACCGCTCACATGATGCGCGATCATCGGCGGAGGCAGGCGGATCATGCAGCCGTGCGCCTTCATGCTACTCCCCTCTTAAGCATGTCGCGTACCAGATCAGCAAAATAGGCTGCACCGAGCGGCGGATCGACTCGAACAGGCATGAGGCAACGATTGAGGAAATAGCAATATTTGGTATACACTGATGAATAAGGGCGAAGGTGTGGAGTCAGTCGCAAAGCTGTTGCAGAGCCATCGTCCTGCGTTGTGTCCTGGATGGGTTCGAATCCCATACGCCGCTGCCCAGTATCCGTGTATGTGAGCGACGACTGCATAGTAGAGGTTTGCGCCATGCGGCTGACAGGAGAAGTTCAGCATGAGTCATAGCATTACCATTTCAGATGATGTATACCAGACGCTGGAGACACTCGCCCGCCGCCTGGGTCAGACGTCTGAGACGCTGATTGAAACCTGGGCGACACAGCAAACCCAGCAACCTCTGAAAACCACCGAGCGTGATCCCCACACGGACCGCACTTTGAGAGCTTTGAGGGGTTCTTCACCGGGCTGGGCATGACCAAAGAGGAGCTACGCGCAGCCGAAGCCGCCGCAGGGAACGACGATGTGTGGCACATGCGGTGTGAGGTAGCATGTTCATGAAAGTGCGTGAGGCGATCAAGATCATCGAGGACGATGGTTGGTATCTTGTCACCATACGCGGCGATCTTCGACAATACAAGCATCCCACCAAGTCAGGGAAGGTGACAGTCTCGGGCGCGCTGGGCAAAGACGTTCCACCTGGCACGCTGGCGAGTATCTTTCGACAGGCGCAATTGCCCAAGCCACAGGAGATGAATTGTATGTACCGCTATCTGGTGATCATCGAGCAGGGCGCGACGAGCTATGGCGCCTATGTGCCGGACCTGCCCGGCTGTGTGGCCGTTGGCGATACCCGCGCGGAGGTCGAGCGCGCACTATCCGTGAGGCGCTGGCGATGCACTTGCAAGCCATGCTGGACGACCACGACCCCATCCCGCCTGCCGCCTCAGACTCGGAGTACGTCGAAGTGTCGTTACCGCACCCGGTCGCTTGACTGGACCCTAAGCGATCTCACTTCGAGCTGAAGAAGCGCTGGGTGAAGGTGGCGATGAAGCTGATCTCGATCAGCAGGCCGGTGATCGCTTCGAGAGCGGCCAGCACCGCGACCGGATCGCCCAGACTCTTGATCGGCTGGAAGAAGCCACGCCCATGAAACGAACTGATGCTGAGGATCAGCGCCTCATACCACTGCAAGCGCGGGACCTCTGAAGCGGGCAATCCGAAGGTGAGCCAGCCGTGCGTGGCGGCAAAGTAGGCTTCGGCGAACCCGACAATCACCACCAGATACCAGCCGAGCGTCAACCCTGGCCGATAGCCATAGCCCGCCAACCCATCCAGAAACCACGAGAACAGATAGCGCCCAAACACCCGCCAGCCACTGTAGCGCAACACCTGCCGCTGGCAGACCTGGGCGCGGTAAGCATACGTCCCCGCTTCTTCATTCATGCCCTTGGCCTGCAGCGCCACCGCCAACAGCCGATAGGCGCGCACCGCCGCCTGATACTCC
>JBDTAI010000085.1:0-15763 GCA_039924685.1 Ktedonobacterales bacterium | reverse complement strand
CAAAAATTTTTCCGCGCCGTATTTTTCCATCCACGCAAACAAATCTTTAGGTTTTTTGACGGCGACGCTGCCGATGCTTGCCATTTCTGCACCGGCATCAAAAACAGATTTTAAATCTGCTTCGGTTTTAATTCCGCCGCCGAAATCAATCGTTAAATTTGTGTGACGGGCAATTGTTTCTAAAACTTTGAGATTTGTCACCTTGCCGGTTTTTGCGCCGTCTAAATCAACAATATGCAGGCGTTTTAAATTTGCATTTTCAAATTCTTTAGCAGCATCGAGAGGATTCTCACGGTAAATTTTCTTCTGCAAAAAATCGCCCTGCGCCAGTCGCACACATTTGCCGTCAATCACATCAATGGCAGGAATTATCTCGATCATATTTTCAGAAAATTTTCTAAAATTCGTTCGCCGACTGCGCTGGATTTTTCCGTGTGAAACTGCACCGAGTAAAAATTTTTGTGACTTATTGCCGCGCTGAATTTAACGCCGTAATCGCAAGTTGCAATCGTTTCTTTGCCCGATTCGACATAGTAACTATGCACGAAATAGACGTAGGAATTTTCTTCAATTCCAGAAAATAAATCAGATTTTAAATCGAAAATGTTGTTCCAGCCCATTTGCGGAATTTTCAAATTATCACCAGAAAATTTTCTTACCCGATATGGCCTGCGCACACTCAGACCCCAACTACCTGAAAGGTGGCTTGCCCCTGCGACAGTTCTGGGTCTACTTCGTCCTCCTGCTGTTCATGTATCTGCTGGGACTGGTGATCGGCAGTATCTACCAGCGGTTTAGCCGCATAGGGGAATACATCTTCGCTGGCGTCGTGTTTCTGTTCCTCAGCGTCTTTCTGCTGATGGGCGCGTACTGGAACTGGTGGGGCGCCATCGGCGCCTGGCTTGCCCAGCAGACCGCAGCCGCGCTCAGTGTGTGGCTGCTGCCGCCGATGGCGCTCTTTGCCCTCGTGACTTATGCGCTGCTGCGCAAGGCGACGGTGTGACGGGCAAGCCAAGCACGCGCTTCGGCCCTCACCAGCCGTCAAGTCGGCCAGGCAGAAGGCCATGTGCGGAGGTGAGCAGTCGCCGCCTCAGCGCATATTTTGTACCTGCAACGCAACGCTCTTGATTCAACGAGGTCAACGAGGGAGGAAGCAACATGAAGCGAGAAAGCAGTGATTATACGAGGGTTTCGTCCCTGCGCGCGGGCGTCGCCAGCCTCTTCCTCCGCATCGACCTCGCGCCCGTCGTGCTGATCATCGCCGGTGTCTCGTTCCTGGCGCATGTTGTCTTCGGGAACAACTACGGCTATTTCCGCGATGAACTCTATTTCATGGCGATGAGCCACCACCCCGCCTTCGGCTATGTGGATGTGCCGCCGCTGGTCCCCTGGATCACGCTGATTCCCCGCTTCCTCACCGGCAATGCGCTCTGGGCGCTCCATGTGATCGCGGCGCTGGTCTGCGCCGGAACGATCATTCTCACTGGATTGATGGCCCGGCTCCTCGGCGGCACGCGGTTGGCTCAGGGGCTGGCCGCGCTGGGATCGGCGACGGCCCTGATCCTGATGGCCATCGGCTCCGTCTACGCCTATGATGTCTTCGATGAGTTCTGGTGGACACTGGCCGCCACCATCCTCATCGTTCTGCTGCGCGACAACCAGCCCCGCTACTGGCTTGCGTTCGGTGTGGTGGCTGGACTGGGCTTGCTGACGAAGGAAACGATCCTCTTCTGGGGATTCGCGCTGGTCGTCGGCTTGCTGCTGACGCGGCAGCGCCACCTGTTATTCACCCGCTGGACGGTGTTTGGTGGCCTGATCGCCTTCACGCTCGTCTCGCCATTCCTGATCTGGAATGCCTTCAATGGCTGGGCGTCGATCCAGTATTGGATGGGCTATTCCCACAACCAACTCGGTGGTGGGACGCCGGTTGATTTCCTGATCAACCAGATCGTCGGCATGAACCCAATCTCGCTGCCCTTGTGGCTGGCTGGGCTGTGGTACTGCTTCTCCAGACACGGCGCGCGCTATCGGGTCTTCGGCTGGGCGTTTCTCATCCTCCTGGTCCTTTTCAGCATAATTCAGGCGAAAGCGTACTTTCTGGCCCCTGCCTACCCGCCGTTGTATGCTGGCGGAGCAGTGCTGGCGGGGCAGTGGATGGCGCGCTGGCGCACATGGGGAACCAGATGGATTGTGGCCTATGCCGTGGTGTTGACCCTCATTGGCGCGTTGCTGGCCCCCGCAGTGATGCCGGTGTTGCCACCCGCCGTCTATGCGCAGGTGTATGGCGCGAACGGCAGCGCGGGGGCGGGTGATCTCTATGGCCTGCCCCAGAGTCTGGCGGATCGCTTTGGCTGGGAGCAACAGGTCGCGTTGATTGCCCAGGTGTATCACAGCCTGCCGCCGGATCAGCAGCGGGTCGCCTGCATCTTTACCGAAAACTATGGCGAGGCGGCTGCGCTCGTGCAGTTCGGCGGGCGCTATCATCTGCCCCCAGCGATCAGCGGACACAACGCTTTCTATCTCTGGGGACCGCAGGGGTGTACTGGCCAGGTGCTCATCACGATCAATATCAGCCCCCAGGACGCCGCGCGGGGGTACGGCTCGGTGACGCTGGCTGCCAGAACGTCTTGCGCCGCATGTGTGGACTTCGAGAACAACGCGCCGATCCTGATCCTGCGGCAGCCGAAGGCGCCATTTGCGGTGTTCTGGCCACAGGCGAAGCATTATGATTGAGTGCCGTTGAGCGTAATTGAATGTGAATGAGGCGAGGTCGGCGGAGACAGGTTCGGGCATCGGCATCCGTTGACGCTGGAACGTGCGATATGATGAAGGGGTATACCATGAAAAACTACGCAGCCTGGACTCCCTTTGGAGGGAGCGGCGCAATCATTCTGGCGGTGGTCATGTTGCTCATCACCGGCGCGTTGGTGTTCTTTGGCTTGCGCCTGCATCATCCGCTGGCGGCCACACGACCAGGCTGGTTTCTCCGCGTGTGTATCGTTGCCATGTTGCTGTTGGCCATAGTAGCTTTCCTGATTGCCGAGACGTTCTATGGGGCAGCGATGATTGCGCAACTGGGATCTGACGCGCTCAGTCACACCAGTGCGACAGGTCCCATCCTGCCGTATACGATGCTGTTCGCGCTGGTGGCCCTGGTCGTGATCTTCTTCCTGACGGTTCCCAGCCTGACACACGCGATTCGCCTGGGCGAGTTCTGGGGCGCGGTGGGCAGCGCCGTGGTTGGCGTGATAGCGGCGCCGATGATCTTCGAATTCCCCTTCGATATCATCGTGATGTGGCGCACGCATCCCCCCTCGCCTGGATCGCTGTATACCCTGCTCTACTTTCTGCCGCTCTTTCTCATCGAGATCTCGAGCTTTGCGCTGCTCACGTTCTCCTCGTCGCTGCGCCTGTCGAGAGTGACCCTGTACCTGCTGGCGGGCATGTTTCTGACCTTTGCGGTGTGGGCGGTGGCTGCCAGTTTTGCGTATCCATCAGCGCCTCTGCCGTTTGCGTTCAACCTGATCGCCAAGTTTCTCGCATTTGCTACCGCCGTCTCACTCTTCCTTCCGCTGGGAGATCGCGCGAGAACCCGACATGTTCGGGATCGGGATGGCGCCGAAACAATGGTACAGGCGCCACATGCAATGGGCATGGTCTGATACAGCACATACCACCAGTGGAGGGAAGTTGATAATTCGGCGCCGCGCGGCTCTGCAACGGAACATTGCGCTAAACAACAGAACTTCCCCGACCGAAAGGAGCATGGAGCATGCAGCCGCTTTTCGCTCAGAACTTGCCGCTGGTGGGCATCCTGGTGGCCAGCGTGCTGCTTTGGCGCGTGATGGAAGCATGGATAGATATACGGTCGTTCAGGCGCCTCCGCGCTGGCGCCCAGCGTCAGGATAGCGGCTCAAAGGTGGTTCTCGTCTGTCTGATCGCGCTCGGCGCTCTGCTCGGCGTGCTGCTGGCGTTGAAGGTTCCCGCCGCCGCCATCATCAGCGGGCAGGCAGTGCTCTTCTGGCTGGGCATTGCGCTGCTCTACGTGGGGATCGCGCTGCGCCTCTACGCCATCCACACGCTGGGCGCCTTCTTCACGACGGCGGTAGCCATCGCGCCTGAACAGACCGTGATCGAAACGGGTCCTTACAGGCTGATCCGGCATCCCTCCTATACCGGCTTTCTGCTGGCGCTGCTGGGGGTTGGGCTGTGTATCTTTGCGAACTGGTTGAGCCTGCTGGTCCTGATGGGATGCGCGCTGATTGGCATCGGCTACCGCATCGCTGTAGAAGAGCGCGTCTTGAAGGAGCGGCTGGGCCAGCCCTATCAGGACTATATGCGGCGCACAAAGCGGCTCATTCCCCTTGTCATATAACAGCGGGCATGGTTCCTTCGCGGTCAGTGCCATGTTGTACTATGCAAATAGCCTTTGCAGCAAATAGCCTTTGCAGGTGGTCTTTGCAGGTGGCCTTTTCACTTCTTGCATTCACCAACAACCAACGGAGTAGATTCACCATGAAGCTCGTGACCTATCACCCACAGAGCGCGCAGAACGCGACGGAGCCGCGCGCGGGTGTGATCCTCAACGCGGAGATACTGGATGTTGCCCGGCTCACCGAATGGGCCGCACAGAAGGGCGCTGATGCAGCGGCAACCGAGGCGCCCACCACGCTGCTGGGCATTTTGCGGCAAGGTGACGGCGCCATGCCGGCGATCCGCTCCGCGCTGGAGATTGCCACGCAGGCTGATCCTGCCGAGCTGCGCGCCGTAGAGGGGTTGGCCTTCGCGCAGGCGGAGGTGCAGTTGCTCACGCCAGTCCCCGATCCGCCGACGATCCGCGACTTCTACGCCTTCGAGCAGCATGTGAAGGCGGCGCGGGCGCGGCGCAATGTCGGCATGATCCCCGAATGGTATGAGATCGCCGTCTTCTACTTTTCCAACACCGCTGCGCTCTTTGGCGCCGATGAGCCGGTTCCGTATCCGCGTCGCAGCCGAGAGCTTGACTTCGAGCTGGAGATCGCCTGCGTGATCGGCAAGGAGGGCAGCGAGATCAGCGCCGACGACGCGCCGGAGTATATCGCGGGCTATATGGTGATGAACGACTGGAGCGCCCGCGACCTGCAACGTGCTGAGATGGTGTTGAATCTCGGCCCGGCGAAAGGTAAAGACTTCGCCACCTCACTTGGTCCCTGGCTGGTGACGCCGGATGAACTGGCCGACAAGCGCATCGGCGCCGGCAGGGACGAACGCTATGACCTCGCGCTGTCGGGCCGCATCAATGGCGACCAACTGACCAGCGCCAACTGGAAAGACCTCTACTTCACCTTCCCACAGATGATCGAGCGCGCCTCGCAGCATGTGCGGCTGCGCCCCGGCGACATTCTCGGCTCCGGCACCTGCGGCACGGGCTGCATTCTGGAACTGGGAACCGAGCGTCACCGCTGGCTGGCGCCCGGCGACGTGGTGGAGATGGAGATCGAGCGGCTGGGTGTGCTGCGCAACACGATCACAGGTGAAGGCCCAGTGGCGCCACCTGCGAAGGAGGGCTAGATCTATGCCGATGCCAACGCCACCCGCGCCGGGCGAGGAGCCAACCAGTGAATCTGAACTCTACTGCTATCATCTGCGCCGCCTGATCACCTGGTATCTCGAGGCGCTCGATCCTAGCCCCAACGCGGCGTTCACCTGGCGCCCACCGACCGCCGACGCAAACACGCTGGCGGCGATCTGCGCACATGCCATCTCCTCGGCGGAGTGGTGGACGCTCAGTTGCGTGGGCGACGGCCCCATCGAGCGCGACCGCGAGAGCGAGTTTGCGGCGTCAGCAAGCTGGGCGGAACTCCGTCCGCGCTTCGTCGCCTTCCTCTCCGCCGCCGAGGAGTTGCTGAAGCCGATGAGCAGCGACGATCTTGCCGCGATCAGCAGGCACCCCGCCGGGGACCGCATGCGCCGCCGCTGCCTGACACATACCATCGAGCATCTGGGGCTGCACTTGGGCCACGTCGAGATCACTCTCGACTGGTGGAGGTCGTCAGATGGTATTCCAAGTGATATTCCAGATGGTGTCCGTGGTGAGACGCTCACCTGAGCGCGGATGAGCCAGCGTATCGTCTATGGCGTACTTGCGGTTGCCTGCGCCCATCACTGCTCCTGCGCGCCCCGTTTCATGGCGGAGAGAACCCGTTGCAGTCGCTGTTTCGCCTCACTGGCCACTGCGCTGATGCTATCTGAGCCGGTGATACTCAACATGGCCTGCGGGTCGGCAATACCTACCCAGCTACCGGTATTCGTCGCGCGCACGACCACAGTGCAGGGCAGCAGCACCCCAATGTCGGGGTCCTGCTCAAGCGCCTGATGCGCCAGGTGAGGATTGCAGGCTCCCAGTATGCGGTAGGCGGGCATCTCGATATGCAGTTTGTCGCGCATGATCTGCTGCACATCAATCTCGGTCAGCACACCGAAACCTTCGGCCTGAAGGGCATCCTTCACCTGAGCAACTGCCTGATCAAAGGGCAGGTTCAAGGTAGCAGCAAATCCATAGGTCTCGCTCATTGGTTGCCTTCTGTCTAGCGTCAGCCGTTGTGTGGTGATTCCCTCAAGTATGCAGCGTCAACTATGTTGGGTTGCATGCACATGAGGCGGATTGATGGCGAGCGTGCGCGCCGGAATTACCAGCAGCGGCGTAGATGTGCGCCGCATGACGGCGGTGGAGACGCTGCCCAGCACAGTCCGCGCCATGCCCGTGCGCCCATGCGAACACATCACAACGAGTGAGCCTGGGTGCGCCTCGGCCAGCGCCACGATCTCGTCCACTATGTCGCCTGTCTGCATCATGCTCTGCACGCAGAGTCCCGTCTCCTGTTCCATCCGTTGTCGCGTGTCATGCAGATAGCGCCGCGCAGCGCGCCCCTCTTCCGCCATCACCTCACGCTCCATCTGGAGCGCTTCTGCGCTGTGTGCGAGCGAGACCACCATAGGCGTGACACGCAGGAGCAGCAGCGGTGTCGCGTAGTCGCGCGCAAGCTCGGCAGCGAAGGGGAGCGCGTGTTCGGCCAGAGGGCTGCCATCCAGAGGCACAATCACCAGCGCAGCGGCGGTTCCCAGCAAGGTAGCAGGGTGGGGAGCGTCGGCGGATGGGGTATCTGGCCAAACCAGCACAGGCGTCGGCGCCTGGGCCATCACGCGCTCCGTCACACTCGGTTGGCGCAATGCCGCCAGCCCATGCCGGTGATGCGGCGCCATCAGAATGACATCTGGGTGGCGAGTGGCCGCCGCATGGAGAATGACCTTCACCGGATCGCCAATCTCACTGATTGCCTTCGCGCCGAATCCGTCCTCTACCAGCGCATGCGCCGCGTTGTTCAGCCCCTCACTATCAGCAGCATAGTGAGTGAAGTGTTCCGCGAAGGAGAAGGGCCGCGCTTTGGGATCCACATGCAATAACAGCACCTCAGCGCCCATGCGCTCGGCGAAGGTGCGCGCCACCTGCAAGAGGACGCTGCGCCCTGCGTGTTGGGCTTTCTCCCCTCCCTGGGCGCTTGGTGTGGCGCTGGCAATATCAGGTGTTTTCACCTCACTGGCGTCGTCATCCAGTGGAACAAGAATACGATGGAACATGGCGTCACCTCCTGGCGCTGTCGCTGTAGCCGTGTGTTGCCTGGTTGTATGTAGGCGCTGTGAACGTTGTTGCGCTTTGTTGGTTTCGGCGCCCTCCACTATCCACAGTAGTGCCTTCACCTCACAGCCACATCACAGCCAGACACCGACGCCTCACAGCACCTTCACAATACATGGGGCGCCCCCAGAGAGACTGCCAGGAGGACAGTAATCGTCGTGCGCAAACGCCAGCAACAGCAGGCAGAAGTCGCGCAGGTAGCGGAAACTGCCGCATAGCTGGCGGCTGGGTTGATGGCTGACGGACCGGACTACGCGCCGCCTGCCAGTCGCCCGCCATCAACCGGGATGGTGGCGCCAGTGATGAAGGAAGCGTAGTCTGAACACAGCCATGCGGCGGTGAAGGCGACCTCCTCCGGCCAGCCGATACGCCCCATCGGCACGGCGCGCGTGACGGGTTCGCGCTGCTGCTCAGTCAGGCCCAGCAGGCGTTCGCTCAGAATCGGGCCGGGCGCTATCGCATTGACGCGAATACCACGCGGGGCGTAATCCAGCGCTGCGCTGCGCGTGAGGCCGATGACGCCATGCTTGCCAGCGACATATCCCGCCATGCCCCGCACGCCGCTGAGTCCGGCGGTGGAGGACATATTGACGATGGCGCCGCCGCCACTGGTGAGCATGGCTGGAATCTCATACTTCATCGAGAGGAATGCCCCTTTGAGGATGCCCCGAATGGCGTGGTCGAAGTCGCCAACTGAGAGATCGGCCAGCGGCGTCGGCATATGACCGTCACCAGCGTTGTTGAAGGCGGCGTCCAGGTGGCCATAGGTATCGAGCGTCCGCCTGACAAGTTGCTCAACGGCGGCTGGATCGCCAATATCGGTGGGTACAGCCAGCGCCTGTTCGCCAGTCGCGCGGATACCCTCCGCAACCGATGCCAGCGCGTCGGCGTTACGCGCCGCCAGCACGACGGTAGCACCCGCCTGGGCGAAGACACGCGCTGCCACTGCGCCAATCCCACGACTGGCGCCAGTGATGATGGCGACTTTGTTTCGCAACAGGTCGCGCTGGTTGGGCAGGTGGCGGAAGACGCCCTGGCGGACTTCGAGGACGGCGTATATCTTGTACCATTGGCGGCGTTGAGCGATCCCATGCTGGTGATGCAGACCATCGGCGAGGTGGTGGGGCTACGCCCGAAGCCCGATGAACTGCTTGCAAGGCAGGCCGTCGCATATCTGGCCGATAAACACCTGTTGCTGATCCTCGATAACTGTGAGCAGGTGGTGGATGCCGCGCCGCACATCTCTGCCCTGTTGCTGGCCTGCCCACGGCTCAAGGCGCTCGTCACCAGCCGTGAGGCGCTCAGGCTCGATGGCGAACAGGTTGTTCCCGTTGCGCCACTGGCCGATGAGGCGGCGCGTGAACTCTTTATACAGCGGGCGCGGGCAGTGAATCCCGCGATGGAACTGACGCCGGATGACCACGGGCTGCTAACGGCGATTTGCCGCCGTGTGGACCAACTGCCGCTGGCGATTGAACTGGCCGCGCCCTGGACCAAGACGCTGCCGTTGTCGGCGCTGCTTGAACGCCTCTCCAGTCCGCTGGACCTGCTCACAAGCGGTCGCCGTGATGCGCCTGAGCGCCAGCGCGCACTGCGTGAGACCATCGCCTGGAGCGTGCGCCTGCTAACGCCGAATGAGCGCCGTCTCTTCGGACGACTGGCGAGTTTTGTGGGTGGCGCCACACTCTCCGCAGTGGAGGCGGTCTGTGGCGACGAGGTGGAGCATGAGACGGCCCACGAGACGGCCCACGAGACGGCGCAGATGCTGATGGCGCTGGCGCGGCTGGTGGAGCAAAACCTCGTGCTGGCCGACAGACGCCAGCACGAGCCACGCTTCTGGATGCTGGAAACCATCCGCGATTATGCGCAGGAAGACCTGCGCGCCAGTGGCGAGTTAGCGATGATCCAGCGCCGCCACGTCGGCTACTATGCGCAGGTGGCAGGGCAACTGGGACGCCTGCATCCCGGTCAGGATGCGCGTGATCAGCAGTTGACGCAGGAGATGGCGAACATTCGCGCGGCGCTCGGCTGGGCCTGTGAGCAGCGCGAGTCGGCGCTAGGGTTGCGGATTGCGACGCCGCTGGGGCGGTTCTGGTATAGCCACGGAGCTTTCGATGAAGGGGGCAGGTGGCTGCGCACGTTGCTGGCGCTCGACGCGGAGGCAGGCGCGCGGGCGATTCAGCCGCATGTGCGCGTGATGGCGCTCTATAGCCTGATCCTCATGACACTCGACCAACACGATTATGCGCAGGCGGAGGCGCTGGCGCGTGAAGGACTGGCGCTGGCGCGTCAACACGACGATGGCGCGGGCGTCGGCAATATGCTCACCGAACTGGGGCATATCGCCGAGGCGCGTGGCGACCTCGACGACGCACAGGCGTTCTTTGAGGAGGGATTTGCGAGCTTTCGGGTCAGCGGCCACGAAGGCGCAGCGGGTCGCACATTGAGCAGCCTGGGCAATCTGGCGCGTGCGCGTGGCGACTACGCACAGGCCCGCCACCATCTTGAACAAGCGCTCGCCTGGGCGCGTGCGCGCAACTTCTCCTGGGCCATCGCCAGTGGACTGGTGAGCCTGGGACATGTGGCCTGCGAAGAAGGCCAGCCTCTGCGCGCGCTGGCGCTCTATCACGAGAGCCTGGGCGCCTACCGAACGCTCTCTAATCCTGCGTCGCTGGCATGGTGTCTGGAAGGCGTGGTCGTCGCCCTGGCTGCGGTTGGCAATCGTGAGAGCCATCCATCCATGGCGCGACTCTGTGGCGCTATCGTGGGTCTGCGCCAACGAGTGGGCATCGTGTCAGCGGCGGAGTGGGCGCCATTTGTCCAGGCGCAAACAACAGTTCAGCAAGCGATGGCAGCGGATGTCTTCGAGGCCGCCTATCAGGCGGGCATGGCGCTTGCGCCAGAGCGCAGCATCACCGAGGCGCTCATAGCGACGGATGAATCCGCGCGCGCATGAGCAGCCTTTCAAAAAGACTTAGGAGCAGGTAAAGATGTGTGACGCGTCTGACGCCATATCAACGCCACTACCTGACGAAGCGCATCCGGTGGAGCAGCTCTATGCCAAACTGAGAGTTCGGCGTCTATCCTGCGGGTGTCATCCCCATTCTGGCATCCGAGCGCATTGCTGAAACAGGCTTCTTTCCCGGCAATCTGGGGCTGTGGAATGTCGAGCCAGAGAAACCGTTACCACGCTGGCCGCTCGATGGCGTCATGATCATCGGCCACAACTATGACTGCGAAGAGACCTTTCGCCGGGCGCAACAGGAACCGCGACTGCCTGATCCAGAACAGCGTTGGCGGTCTTTTCGCTGGCTGCGTCTGCTCCTGGAAGGCGCCAGAATACGGTTAGACGACTGCTTCTACACCAACTTCTTTGTGGGATTGAAGGCGGCCGCAGCGTCAACCAGGCCCTTCCCAGGGCGTCATGATGCCGACTATGTACGCTGGTGCAGGGAGTTGTTGCTTGAGGAAATCTGCCTGCAAAAACCGACACTGTTGTTGACGCTCGGTCAGGCAGTTCTGCCGTTCCTGGCGCGACTGGAGCCGCTGCGCGTCTGGTCTGGCGACAGGTCACTGCGCGGGCTGGATGAACACAACACGGCGCTATTGCCAAGCGTCCAGTTCAACGAGTGTCCGCATTCGACGACGGTGGTGGCGCTGAATCATCCGGGCTTCTGGCCGCGCAATGTCATTACCCGGCGCTATGAGTCGTTTCAGGGAGCCGAAGCGGAACATGCGCTGCTGCGCGCCGGAGTGCAATGTTCGGGCTACACCGCTAGTATGTGGTAAATTGTGCGGGCGCGCAGACGATGCGCTATACTTGCGAGTATGAGTCACACAATAGAGACATCCGACACGCCTTCCGACACGTCTTCCGACACGCCTGTTGGTGAACACGAAGGTGGTGTATTCCCACAGGCGTCTCCTCATAGGGCAGATACTGTGGATAGGGTGAATACCAGTGCAGATACCAGGGTGAATCGCGTCAGCAAGCATCGCGCCGCCCGACGCCGGTGGTCGCTGCTGCTGGTGGGTAGTATCGTTGCCGTGTTGGCGCTGGGCTGGTTTGCCGATGCGCTGGCGCAGACGCCCACGCGCGCGACAAATACGAGCGGCGTGCAGACGCAGCAGGCGGGACTCTATAGCGTGACGCTGACCCTGACGCCGACGGCGCCCCACGCCGGAGGCGACGTGACCATCCGGCTGGGTGTGCGCGACGTGAGCGGCGCACCTGTGACAGGCGCCACGGTCAGCTATGCGCTCACCATGTCCGCGATGGATATGCCAGGAGGCGCAGGATTGACTCAGGCGGTCGGCGCTGGCGTGTATCAGGTCTCTGGCGGCTTCAGCATGAGCGGCGTATGGGCATTGCGGGTGGGGGTGACGCCGCCCGCGCACAATGGACACACGCAGGCGACGGTCTACACCACCTTCACCATCGTCGTACGCTAGATTGTCCGCCTATAGCATTTGGGGTATCAGAGGAAGAGCAGCGCGGCGGCGGCGCTGGCGGCGCCCACTGTCCAGCCGAGCAGCACCTGTCCGCGTGTGTGCCGACCCAACACCACACGCGACCAGCCGACCAGCAAGGCGGCGATGGTGGCGGGGACGCCCCAGCCGGGAACGAACCAGAGCAGCGCCGCGCAGGCCGCAGCGCCCGTCGCATGGGCGCTCACCTTATAGGCGAAGTTGATCACACCGTCAACGGCGTTGGCAAGCGCCAGTGAGAGCGCGGCGCCGACCGTGAGCAGTGGCGCATGCAGCCAGAGGAAGGCCACCACCATCGCAATCGTGCAGAACAGGCCAATCGGATAGAGGACGTAGCGTTGACGACGCACACTGACATCGAGATCGGTCCACTTGTCGTGCGTCACCTGCCAGACCACCAGCAGCGCCACCGGCAGCGATGTGAGCGCCAGCGCCGCCAGCGCCAGCTTCAGCGCCAGATTGAGTGAGCCACTGGCATGCTCGGTGATCACGCCCAGCGTCACCAGCGGAAACGCCACCGGATGGATAATCATCGAAATCCAGTGGGCCACCGTCTGGCGACCAGTCGCTTTGATCACCATTTTATCGAGTTCCATCGCCCCATCTCTTTCGCCTGTTTGTGCGCTGTTTTCTGTATCACTTTGCAGGCCACCATGCGCGTGCTGCGCCGTCGTGTGTATCCGCACTATTTTTTTTCCTCAAGAGAGATAGCCTCAAGAGAGATAGACAGCAAATGGCATGAACGGCGCCTTGAGAAAAGATACGCTGGGTGCTCGCCCGTGCAGGCATTGTGCAGGCATTGTAGTTGTTTGACAAGCGGGTGTCAACCGTGGTCAACCATTCTGCTTAACAGAACCAGGGATTTGCTCCGCTCGTCAGCAGCGCCTGGGGGTTGCGCACCTCAGCGCAGGAGGCGCTCGCCGGATAGATTTTTTCAGGGTTGAAGAGTTCCTGCGGATCGAAGCAGCAGCGCAGCTTTGCCATTGCCGCTAGATCATGCGCGCTATAGGCGAGGGTGAGCGCGTCGCGTTTCTCCATGCCGATGCCATGCTCACCTGAAACGGCGCCGCCCAACTCCACGGCTGCGCGCAAGAGGTCATTGCCCGCCGCAATCACCCGCTCGATGTCGCCTGCGCGCCTGCGGTCAAAGAGCATCGCCGGATGCAGATTGCCATCGCCTGCGTGAAAGACATTGGGGATGGTCAGGTGATACTCGTGGGCAATCGCGGCGACCCGCTCCATGATCTGTGGCAGGCGCGAACGCGGCACGACGACATCCTGTAAATAATAGCTGGGAGCAAGCTGGCCCAGCGCCCCGGCTGCCCCTTTGCGTCCGGCCCAGAGCGCGGCCCGTTCGGCCTCGGAACGCGCCACCCGCACTTCGCGTGCGCCATGCTGCGCGCACAGAGCGATCACGCGCTCGCGTTGCGCCTCCACCTGCTCATGCGCGCCATCGAGTTCGATCAACAGAACACTGCCCGCGTCTTCGGGATAGCCCGCGTGGAAGTGGCGCTCGACGGCCTGGCAGATCGGCTGGTCCATCATCTCCAGCGCACTGGGAATGATGCCCGCTGCAATGATCGCAGAGACCGAGGCCGAGCCGCTGGCCACATCAGGGTAGATCGCCAGCAGGGTGCGCGTCGCCTCTGGCAAGGGCAGCAGGCGTGCGACAATCTGCGTGACGATGCCCAGCGTCCCCTCCGAGCCGATCACCGCGCCCAGGAGATCGTAGCCCGCCGTGTTGAGTTCCGCTGCGTCGCCACCGCCGAACCACACCAGCTCACCAGAGGGCAGCGCCATCTGCACGGCAAGAATGTGATTGGCGGTGACACCCTGCGCCAGACAATGTGGCCCACCAGCGTTGGTGGCGACGTTGCCGCCGATGCTTGAGATACGCTGGCTGGCTGGATCGGGCGCGTAGTAGAGGCCATAGGGACGCGCCGCCGCCGAGAGCGCCACGTTGATTACTCCTGGCTCGACCACCGCCCGCCGGTTGCGCGCATCAATCTTCAGGATGCGGTTCATCCGGGTAGTGGTGATCACCACGCCGCCACGCACCGGCACGGCGCCGCCACACAAACCCGTGCCGGAGCCACGCGCCACCACCGGCGCCCCGGCGGCCATCGCCAGCCGCACGGCCAGCGCCACTTCTGCGGCGTCGGCGGGCGTCACCACCACGTCTGGCATGCCTTCCAGAAAGCCGCCGTCGTAGCTATAACTCAGCAGCGCATCGGCGCCTGTTTGCACACGGTCGGCGCCCAGCGCAGCGCCCAGCAATCCGGCGAGACGACGATAGGCGGAGTCACCAATGGTGGGGATGGCCGAAGTCGCCTGCATGTCATGTGCGCCATGTGCGCCATCAGCAGTTGTTGGAGACGTTTGGGTAGATGAAGTTTGGGCAGTTTGGGCGGATTGCGTAGATGGGTGCGATGGCGTAGGCATGGGCGGCGCCGCTTTCTCTGACGACTACAAAACCCTGATGAAATCCCGCGAAACAGTGGCGCGTTGCTGGACAATCGCCTATGCACATGGTACACTATCGCTACGCAAGACGAAAAGGCTTCTCAGCATAGGAGGCCCAACATGCGCCTGGACACAAAGAACGTAGGCTCTCCGCTGATGGCGCGAGAGACGAGTGTGACGGCGCGTGTGTGCGCCCACCGGAACAATCAATCGCATATCTGACGCAGGCGCCGAGGGAAAAACCCTTCGGCGCCTGTCTGGTTTTCAGATACAAGCCGCTTCACTCGCTGTAGCGACCCACGCCGCGACCCACGCCGCGACCCACGCCGCGACCCACGATGCAACGCAATCGTCGCCGCCACGAGGGCGTCTCTTCACTA
The DNA here is from genome assembly GCA_039924685.1 of Ktedonobacterales bacterium. Taxonomy (GTDB): domain Bacteria; phylum Chloroflexota; class Ktedonobacteria; order Ktedonobacterales; family JADMIN01; genus JBDTAI01. Next base: position 757 of record JBDTAI010000085.1, on the reverse strand, counting down.
ACCATATAGGCTTCCATAGCGCCCCAGTTGACGCGCCCGTTACAACGTCTGCTGCCAGACCCAGCGCGCATCCACCCTGGTGGCTCGATACCCTGCAATGCACGCTGCAATTCGCGTCCATGTCCACGCTGGCATAGCTTTGGCGGCAAAGGCAGGTGTTATGTCAATTGCAGCAGCCAACGATGGGAGAGGAGGTGGACGACAAACACATACGTGACAAGCGATACGCGGACATAGACTGGCGCCAGCAACGCGGCGCAGATCAAACGCGCAAGCCAGGCGCGGCTCGACGCCATCCAAACGCAGCAGGACCCGACCAAGACCTGATAAAGAACACCACACTACAGCCCATGACAGCGAATGAGACCACCCGTTCGCAGAGCAGAAAGAGAGACATGCCGATGTACTCAAGCATGATCGGGAAGATTGCCAAAGCCAAGCAGTATGCCCAGGAGCCGGAGCGCATGCAGTTCAGTGACTTCGCGGCAAGCTTCCGGGGCGAGAACGATACGCATACGGTGTCCTTCCACAACGGCTCCTGGAACTGCTCGTGCAATTTCTTCACCGAGCATCAAACATGCTGTCACACGATGGCCACCGAGCGCATTCTAGGCGCCTCAATTCCTGCTGGGCAGCGTCAGGGCGAGCCGCTGGCGACGCACTTCGCTTCCTCCCAGCTTTCCCTGCGCTAGCAAGTCCCCCTATCCCCATCCTGCCTCCGCCCCTGTGAAGAGCAGGGCGCAAGAAGGGCCGGTTG
>JBDTAI010000084.1:0-11325 GCA_039924685.1 Ktedonobacterales bacterium | reverse complement strand
AAGCACTTTCGCCGCATCTTCTCGCGCTTCGATAAGCTGGATCGCTCCTTTCTGGGCTTCCTCCACTTCGTCTGTGCGCTCGTTTGGTTGCGGTGAGGGTCCTGGTCAAATGTCAACAGAACCTAGTAAGGGACTTTAGTCCCAACGTCGCGTGCTCCGGCTTTTCAAAGCCGAGAGTGGCCCACCCCAGTGCAAGGAGGCGCCAGCATGAGCGCAACCGTGAACACTCCCCCCCACATTGCCGTGGTGACGGGCGGCGGACGCGGCATTGGGCGAGCGATTGCGCGGACGTTGGCGGCGCAGGGCGCGCATGTTCTCGTCGGCTATCATACCTCGGCGGATGCGGCGCAACGGCTGGTGAGCGAGTTGCAGGCGCAGGGACATCAAGCAACCGCGCAACAAGTGGATGTGACGCGCACAGAGGAAGTGGAGGCGTTGACGGAGGTGGCCGCCACGCTGGGTGGGCCGCACATCTGGGTGAACAATGCGGGGGCCAGCGCCAACAGTAGCGAGACATCTGGCTTGAGCGACGAGGAACGCTGGGAGCGCGTGATGCAGGTGGATGTGAGGGGCTGCTGGCTGGGCTGTCGCGCCGCCGCGCCACGCATCCGTGCCGCTGGTGGAGGAGTCATCGTCAACATCGGCTGGAACCACGCCTATGACGGAGCGCCGGATGGGCAGGGCGTTGTTGGCCAGATCTATGCCGCTAGCAAGGCAAGTGTGCTGGCGCTGACGCGCAGCTTTGCGCATGAGTGGGCGCCACAGGTGCGTGTCAACGCCGTGGCGCCGGGCTGGGTGGAGAACGACTGGTCGGCCACGCGCTCAGACGCCTTCCGCGAACTGGTGGCGCAGGGTGTGCCGCTGCGCCGCTGGGGTCGCGCCGAAGACATCGCCGCCGCTGTCGCCTGGCTGGCGTCACCTGCCGCAGCCTATATCACCGGTCAGACGCTGATAGTGGATGGCGGCGAGGTCATGCGCTAGTTGAGCCAATAGCCAGCGTGTTCTGTGGCCCGGCGGGCGGGCAAACCGGCGTCTGAAGCGCTCTGACGCCGACGCGAAGCCCGCCTGGGCGGGCTGGAGATTGATGCAGGGGTGATATGGGTAGCATGGGTAGCATGGGTAGCACGGGTAGCACGGCAGGTGACAGCCTGTTGTTGGGGCTGGACGTTTCGACGACGGGCGTGAAGGCGCTGCTGCTGGATGCGCGTGGGCGAATGGTTGGTATGGCGAATACGCCGCTTACGCTCTCGTCGCCGCACCCCCTATGGTCGGAGCAGCAGCCCGCCGATTGGTGGGACTCCGCCATACGCAGCATCCGCGCCGTGCTGGCAGAGACCGGGACAGCGGGCGGGCAGGTGATCGCCATTGGCCTCACCGGGCAGATGCACAGCCTGGTGGCGCTCGACGAACACGGCGCGCCACTACGCCCGGCGATCCTCTGGAACGATCAGCGCACTGGCGCCGAGTGTGATGAGATTCGCGCGCTGCTGGGCGGACGTGAGCGGCTGATCCAGATCACCGGCAATGATGCGCTCACCGGCTTCACTGCGCCCAAAATCCTCTGGATGCGCCATCACGAGCCGGAGATCTACGCCTGCCTGCGCCACATCCTGCTGCCCAAGGATTACCTGCGCTATTGCCTCACCGGCGACTATGCGATGGATAAGGCCGACGGCTCCGGCACGCTGCTCTTTGATCTGCGGGCGCGCGACTGGTCGGCGGTTGTGCTGACGGCGCTCGACATCTCCCCCGACTGGCTGCCGCCAACGTATGAGGGACCGGAGATCACCGGACGGGTCAGCGATGCGGCGGCTGGCGTCACAGGGTTGCGCGCTGGCACACCAGTGGTCGCGGGCGGCGGCGATCAGGCGGCGCAGGCGGTGGCCGTCGGCGCTGTGCGTTCCGGCGTGACGGCGCTGACGCTCGGAACATCGGGGGTTGTCTTCGGCACGACCGGGGGGGAGCCACTGATCGAACCCCAAGGGCGACTGCACGCCTTCTGCCATGCCGTGCCGGGGCGCTGGCACCTGATGGGTGTGATGCTCAGCGCAGCGGGCAGCCTGCAATGGTATCGAGACACGCTGGCGCCAGACGTGAGCTTCGATGCGCTGCTGACCGAGGCCGAGGCTGCTCCGGCGGGCAGCGAGGGACTGCTCTTTCTGCCGTATCTTACCGGTGAGCGCACACCGTATCCCGATCCCTTGGCTCGAGGCGCCTGGGTAGGGCTGACAGCGCGCCATACGCGCGCCCATCTGACACGCGCCGTGCTGGAGGGTGTGGCATTCGGTGTGCGCGATATGCTGGAACTGCTGCGCTCCACCGGACTCGGCGAGATCAGCGAACTGCGCGTGTCGGGTGGTGGCGCGCGCGGCGCGCTGTGGCGACGCATCCTGGCCAGTGTGCTGGAAACCGAGCTTGTTTCGGCGCCAACAACCGAGGGCGCGGCGTTTGGCGCAGCGCTGCTGGCAGGTGTGGGCGTCGGTGTATGGACAGACGTAGACGCTGCGGTAGCCGCTACCCTGGCGTCCCAGCAAGACACGCAGGAACGCACAGCGCCCGACGCCGCCGATAGGGCAGTTTACGCCCGACTCTACCCCCAGTTTCGCGCGCTTTACCCTGCCCTCAAGCCCACCTTCGACGCGCTGGCGGAGTAGACCGCAATGCTCACGGCCCTGCAATACCCTGTATGCGCTGGAAAGACGACAGTTCTGCTGACGAGACGACTGGCCATCACTGGAATAGCTGGAGTGGCTGGAGTGGCCTATGGGTCATATGCGCACCCAGGCGCCGCTTGCCCGATTCGTCGCATGCTGTCCACCTTTCTTTCTCCGGCATGTTGCGCACAGTCTCATAGCCCGTTTCGCATAGAGAGACGCCAGCAGCAAGTGTTTTGTTCTCATCACATCGCGCCGCACAACATCATCTCGCAACGTCATCTGGCGCCAGATGGTAAGATGTTGGGGAGATGTTGGGGAGATGTTGCGGTCAGGCATGTATGTCTCATGTGAAAGCAGTGGTACTGCCCGCGTTGACGGGTGAGGGCGCGAGTGGCATAATTGCCAACTGCCAGACAGACATGCCTGACAGACAAGACACATGTGATAGACGACAACAGGATTTGGGAGAGGGAAGGCGACCGCATGCGCGACAGGCGTGTGCAGGGAGAAAGCGATGCAACATATAGATATGCAGAAGCTGGAGGCGGCGACGCCCGCGCCAACGCAGCCGGTAGCGCCGATGCCACTGTCTGCGCAACTGCCACAATCGCTACGACCATCACAGCCGTTGACGCCGCAGCAACCCGCGCCTCAGGCAGCCCAAACACCGCAGCCGACGCATGTGGCGATCTCAGTGGTGGTGCCGGTCTTTAACGAAGCGGAGAGTGTGCGTCCACTCTATGACGCGCTCACCGGCGAATTGCAGCGGCTCGGCTACAACTACGAGCTCATCTTTATTGACGATGGCAGCCGCGACGGCACCTTCGAGGCGTTGCGCGTGCTACACAGCGCCGACCCACATGTGCAGGTGGTGCGCTTCCGCCGCAACTTTGGCAAGACGCCCGCGCTGGTCGCCGGTTTCACTCAGGCGCATGGTGATGTCGTCTTCACGATGGACGCCGACCTGCAAGACGACCCCGCCGAGATTCCGCTTTTCCTCGATAAGCTGGCCGATGGCTATGATCTCGTCTCTGGCTGGAAGTATCCGCGCCATGACCCGATCACCAAGACCTTCCCCTCGTTCTTCTTCAACCGCATGGTGTGGATGACCACTGGCGTGAAGCTGCACGACATCAACTGCGGCTTCAAGGCATACCGGCGCGAGGCGCTCGAAGACCTCAAGCTCTATGGTGAACTGCACAGGTTCATCCCTGTGCTGGCGCATCAGCGCGGCTTCAGGGTGTCGGAGGTGAAGGTTCGCCACCACAAGCGCAAGTTTGGCAAGTCGAAGTTCGGCGCGCGGCGGTTCCTGCGCGGCTTCCTCGATCTGCTGATGGTGGTTTTCCTGATGTCCTACCTGCGCACGCCGCTGCGGCTGTTTGGCGCCTTCGGCCTGGTCGCGCTGGTGCTGGGCTTCCTGGTGGATCTCTATGTGGTGATTGACAGCTACTTCATCTCACATCAGCCAATCCATAACCGCCCGTTGCTCTTTGTCGGCATTTTGCTGCTGGTATTTGGCATCAGCTTCATCCTCACCGGCCTGCAAAGCGAAATGATCCGCCACTTTGCCTACCGCCCGGAGGAGGAGTATAGCGTGAAGCAGGTGCTCGACTGATGGCAGGAACAATGGCAGGATTGATGCGCTTCTTCAAGCGATACAAACGCTTCATCCAGGCAGGTGTGCTGGCGCTGATCGTCGTCTTTCTGGGGGTGGCGCTCTATAAGAGCTGGACGCAGCTTTCCAGCTATTCGTGGCATGTGCAGTGGCCGCTGCTGATCGCCGCCCTCGCCCTCGCGACGGCGCAGGAACTCTCGTTTGCGCTGATCTGGCGCAGCATCCTGGCGCGACTGGGCAGCAAGCTCGACATCATTTCCAGTGAGCGCATCTATCTCGGCGCCGAGTTCGTACGCTACATCCCTGGCAATGTCTGGCATGTGATCACGCGTGTGCTGTGGGCCGAGCAGCGTGGCGTCTCGAAGTCTATCGGGCTGGCGAGCATGGTGATCGAGCTTGCGACCAAGATCGCCTCGGCGGCGCTGGTCTTTGCGGTGACACTGCTCTTCTGGCCCGATGTCAGCGGCCTCTCGGCATTGAATATTCCCAATAGCGCGCTGATCACAATTGGCGGGCTAGGTATTCCGCTGATTCTTGTGCTGCTCTATCCCCGCCTGCTGGGCGCCGCATTGAACTTCGGCCTCAAGCTGCTGAAGCGTGAGCCGATCACGCTGACGATGAACTACCTCGACCTGCTGCTTGTCACGTTCTACTGGTCCGCCAGCTGGGTGGTCGCTGGTGTTGGCTTCTATCTGCTGGTGCTCTCGGTGACCGGCGCCGCGCCCGCGCTCTTCCTGCTGATCATCGGCGTCGGCATCTATGCGCTCGGCTGGGACATTGGCTTCCTGACGTTTGTGACGCCAAGCGGGCTGGGCTTCCGCGAGGTGGTGATTGCGGCGTTGCTGATCGGCTCCGGGCTGGTAACGGGCGCTGCGGCAAGCGCTGTGAGCATTGTGATCGCGCTGCTCTGGCGGCTGCTCACCACCGGCGCAGAACTTGCCTCCATCACTTGCGCCTATCTGATCTCAGGCGGCAAAGCGCCCACTCTGCCTGTTGCACCCAGTGGTCCTGGTGGTCCCGCCAATCCTGTTGCTCCTGACCACTTTCGCGGCGGACCTGTCCGCTATGGCCCTCCCTATGTGAGCGGCGCCAACGATGAAACGAGCGTCGCCAATGCGACTACCCCACCAGCGCGCTAGATGGCTGGTAGTTGAGGGTGAGATTCGGGAAGATATGCTTCGCCGTCCGTTGTACATCACAAAGGGCGCCTGATCACACCCGAATATGTCGCATTGCGCCTGCACACTGGTGGCTTCGAGGGGAGAACGTATGAGTTCGACAGGTGGTGGACCTGACGGATCGGGGAGCTACGGCGCCGATGGCGCTGGGCAGGCGTCCAGCGTCACGCCTGTCGGCTCAGGGAGTCAGACAGGCATGGCAAGCCGCACTGGTCGCACAGGTCATACAAGCTTCGACGCCGACACCGAGCCAGGGATACCTCTGTTGGCGCATTCACACGTCGCCGACACGGCAGGGAATGGTGGACGCAAGGCTAGTCGCTGGCGACGTGCACTGGCGCTGATCCTCAACCGCTATCCGGCGTTGCCCCCGGCTCCGCAGGGCTGGCTGGCGCGCATCTCGCTGGCGCTGGTCGCGCTGATGGCGGCGGCCTACGCGCTCTTTTTCTCGCTGTACCTCTTCGCCCGGCACGACGCCTACCTCACCAACGCCGAAGACATGGGCAATATGGATCAGGCGCTCTGGAACACGGTCCACGGCGCGATCCTGCACCAGACGATCTGCAACATCGTCAGCGACACCAACTGCCTCGGCGATGTCTCGAGGTTCGCGATCCACTTTGAGCCGATCATGCTGGTGATCTCGCTGCTCTACGTGTTCATCCCCTCGCCCAAAACCTTGATTGCCTTGCAGGCCATCGTCGTCGCTGTCGGCGCCTTCCCCACCTACTGGATCGCCAGCCGCAAGCTGCGAAGCTCGCTGGCGGGGGTGGCCTTCGCGCTGGTCTATCTGCTCTTTCCCGCGCTTCAGGCGGCGGTGATCTATCCCTTCCATGCGGTGACGCTGGCGGCGACTTTCCTGATGTTCGCCTTCTACTTTCTGCTGACTCGCAACAATACTGGCCTCTTTATCGCCAGTATTCTGGTGATGTCCACCAAAGAGGAGGCGCCACTCACCATTCTGATGATTGCGTTGAGTGTGATGTTGTTGCAACGTCGCTGGAAGGTCGGCGGATTGTTGGCGGCGCTCTCGGTGGCGTGGACACTGCTGGCGCTGGCTGTCATTCACTTTGCCAGTCCGGTTGGCCAATCGTCCACGGCCAGCCGCTACGCGAATGCTCTGCATCATCCACTGGCGGTGATTCACAGTCAGGTTCTGGGGCCGGGCGGCATCTTCTATCTACGCACAATCCTCTCGCCTGCTGCGTATCTGCCGCTGCTCAGTCCGCTGACACTGCTGATCGCCGTCCCGGAGATGCTGATCAATCTGCTCAGTAGCGATCCGGCGATGCGCGCGGGCATCTATCACTACAATGCGCTGATTGTGCCAGTGCTGGTCTTTGCCGCGATCCAGACGGTGGGAACGCTGGCAGGATTGACGGCATGGCTGGTAGATCGCGCGCCGACCATGGGGAGCGCGCTGTCGGGCATGCTGGCGCAGGGCAGTCGCATACATGGCGAGACCTGGGAACGGGCGCGCAGGCTACCCTATGCCCGAACGATGATGCTGGCGCTGACACTACTGACGCTCTTCTTCGGAGTGTATGAGCAGCGCGAACGCGGCGATACCCCGCTCGCCAAGGGCTTCAGTTGGCCGCAGGTGACAGCGCACACGCAACTCGCCAACAGCTTGCTGTCGCTGATCCCACCCGACGCCAGTGTGAGCGCGCAATCGGACCTCGCGCCGCACATCAGCCATCGCCGCTACATCTACCTGTATCCCTACATGGGCGACCAGGCCGACTATGTGTTCCTCGATGTCACCGGCAGTCTCTATCCGCTGGGCGACCAGCCGCAAGTCTACTTCCAGAGCGTGGTGAACCTGCTGCACAGCGGCGCATATCATGTGGTGGCGGCGCGTGATGGCTATCTGCTGCTCAAACGCGGCGCTGGCGCTCGACTGGATGCGCACGATCCCTACGGGTTGCCCACCGCGTTCTATAGCTTCGCGCAGACGCCCACAGGCGCCACGCCGCCTCATGCACTGGATGTGGCGTTCGGGTCGTCGCTGCGACTGGTGGGCTACGATGTCGCGCCCGCGCCGACGCTCTACCTCAACAACGGCTACATCACCGTGACAACCTACTGGCAGGTCGCAGCGCCCTTGACGGCCACATACCACCCGGAATTCGTCTTCACCCGCCAGGATGGGTCGGAGTATGTGGATCGCGATTTCCCCACCAGCCAATGGCTGCCCATAACGAACTGGCGCCCAGGAACAACCTATGTTGTGAGAAGCTTGCCGCTCTTTTTGACGGCGCGCGAACTGGGGACCTTGCGCCTCGGCGTGCGGATCGCGCAGGGGACGCCGACGGATGGCACGCTGGCGCCACTGACGGCCAGCGTGGCGAGCGATAGCGCGCCGGTGACGCTGCTCGACAACAACACCGTCGCGGCATTCTACAACGAGCAGGTGGCGAAGTAGTGGCGAAGTAGTGGCGAAGTAGTGGCAGAGGCAGGAGGAGGAGAGCCGTGACGCCAGCAGGAGAGAGTTTGACCGGACGCAGTCTGGATGTCTATAGCCTGGGTGAGTTGCTTGGCAAGGGGGGCATGGCGGAGGTCTACCGCGCCCTTGACAGGACGCTGCAACGCGAGGTGGCTGTCAAGGTGCTGCCCGCCTCGCTGGCGAGCGATCCTGGCTATGTTCAGCGGTTTCGTGATGAGGCGCGGCAGGTGGCGGCGCTCAACCAGCCGCATATCGTGCCGGTCTACCACTTTGGCGAGGAGCAGGGCTTGCTGTTCCTCGTCATGCCGATCCTCAAAGAGTCGCTCCGTGACTGGCTTGACCGCGAGAAACGTCTGGCGCCTGTTGAGGCGGCGCGGATCGGCGTGCAGATCGCCTCGGCGCTGCATGCGGCGCATACCCACGGCCTGGTTCACCGCGATGTGAAGCCGGAGAACATCCTGCTCGACGACGAGGGGCAGGCATCGCTTACCGACTTTGGCATTGCGCGTGAGGCATCATTTCTGAAGGCCACTGGCGCCAACCGCACGCTCTCGGCCACCGGCCTGCCCGTCGGCACCCCCGAATATATGGCGCCTGAACAACTGCGCGGCGCCATCGTGGACCAGCGCGCCGATATCTACGCGCTTGGCGTCGTACTCTACGAGCTACTGACCGGCGATGTTCCCTTTGAGGCGGAGACGCCCTATGAGGTGGCGGCGCTCTCGCTGACTGCGCCCATCCCCTCACCTTCGGCAAAGAATCCCGCCATTGGGCCAGTCCTCGAACAGACCCTCTTGCGCGCGCTGGATAAAGACCCTGACAAGCGGTTCGCCGATGTCAAGAGCTTTGCCACTGCGCTGCGCGCGGCGGTGGTGGGTGAGCAGACCACCGCGCCGATCCCCGCCATCCGCTGGACGCAGTATACCGGCCCGATCACAGCGGAGCAACTGGCGGCGGAGACCAATCGGCAGAATACGCAACGCAAGGCACTGGTGGGCCAGGAAGGCCAGGCAGGCCGCGTGGCAGGGGCGCCCACAGCATCCATTCCAGTCACTACGGCGGCCACAGCGGCAGCCACAACCGCCGTGCTTGCCGCTATCGCGGCTCCATCCAAATCGCAAGGCGACGCAACGAGCAGATCGCGCGGCGCACGGCGCTGGCTGCTGGTGAGTGTGGCGCTGGTGCTGGCGCTGGCGACGCTGGCTGGTGGCGGAACACTGGCGGCGATCACTGGCTATCTGCCTTTTGGCGTAGCTGGCGTATCGAGTCTGCCACCGCTTGGCAATGGCGCACAGAGTACCACGGGGGCAACGGTGACAGCCCAAACCCAGGCGACACAAACGGCGACCGCGATTGCTGGTGGCGGTTCCAGCGCAGCCGCCACCGCCCTTGCGACCGCACAGGGAACACCTGCGGCGACCGTTACAATCCAGCCTTCACCCAGCGCGACCACCGATCCTACTGCGACGGCGACGCCAGTACCACGCCTCACCATCAACCCTACAGTCATCTTCTGGCAGAAGCAGAAGCATGGGCGCTGCGACGATAGCTCCGACATGCTGACCATCGCCAACAACTCATCACAGACGCTCAGTTGGCAATGGAGTTCATCCAATCCACCACTGCCTGGAGGCCCAGGTGGCATCCAATACTCTATCAACGGCGGGTCAACACAATCAGGGATGCCGCAGGATTCCTCGGAGCCAGCGGGCCAGACCGATAGTGTGTCCTTCTCGATGCCATGCAACATGGTGACGACATACAACGTGTCGATCAGCGACTCAGCGGGAAACAGCTACGGCTATCAGATCAACATCTACGATGGTGACTAGAGAGCATTATAGGGCTTCTTCGCGCAGCAGGTGCAGGCGGATCAGGTTGAGGGCGGTGTTGGCGGCGCGCCACTTCACCTCGATGCGCCCGCCCCGGAATCGCTGGCTGGTATCGCTGATACATCCGGCGCTGGCGACGGCGATATGCACCGTTCCGGCGGGTTTGTCCTCCTGCGTGTCGGGTCCGGCCACACCTGTGACGCCAACACCTAGATCGCTGGCCAGTCGCGCTCGCACAACCTCGGCCATTGCGCGGGCCGTCTCGACGCTGATCACGCCGTACTGGTCTATCGTTTCCTGTGGCACACCTGAAAGTGTCTTCACCTCGGTGGCATAGGAGACAATGCCGCCACGAAAGCTGGCTGAACTCCCCGGCACGTCAGTAATCAGGCTGGCGAGCAGTCCACCAGTGCAAGATTCCATCGTGGCGAGTGTCAGCCCACGGTCGAAGAGCAACTGGTGGACGACGCTCTGCGGCGTCTCGTGGTCCACGCCAAAGACATGTTGACCCAGCACAGTACGTGCGCGCTCCTCCATCGCCGCCACCTGGGCCTGTGCCGCATCGTCGCTGGCAGCCTTCGCCGTGATCCGCACATCAACGCCGTCGCGCTTGGCATAGGTAGCGACGGTCGGGTTGCCGCTGTGAATCAGATCGCCCAGCCGCTCTTCGACGGTGGATTCACCCATCCCCGCCACCCGCAGGATGCGCGTGAAAAACGCCGCGCCCGCAAGCCCTTCGAGCCGGGGGACCACTTCATGCTCCCACATGCGTGTCATCTCGGAGGGAACGCCCGGCATGGCGACGACCACCTTGCCATCACGCTCCGCCCACCAGCCCGGCGCAGTGCCAACCGGATTGTCGAGGGGCATCACTGAGGGAATCACCCACGCCTGCTTGACATTGCGTTCGGGCATGACGATGCCGCGCTCAGTGAAGAAAGCGCGCAGGTCGGCTTCGAGGTGCGGATCCACGGTCGGCGTCTCGCCCAACACGGCGGCGATGGCCTCGCGCGAGATGTCGTCCTCAGTGGGGCCGAGTCCACCGGTCATCACCACCAGATCGCACCTGTCGCGGGCGCGGCGCAGCGTCTCGCTCAGACGTTCGAGGTTGTCGCCCACCTGCGAGACGTAGTAGAGGTCAATGCCCAGCGTGGTCAGCTGCTGCGCCAAATATGCCGCGTTGGTGTCGGCGATATGCCCCAGCAACAGTTCTGTGCCAATCGAAAGTATCTCCGCCCGCATGGTCGTTTGCCCTCTAGCCGATCAGCGCCTTGACGGCTTTGACGATGTGCGGCGCGCTGATGCCTGCCGCGTCGAGCAGTTCGTCCGGCTTGCCGGAGCCGGGCATCTCGTGAACGCCCAGCTTTGTCACTACTGGCAGGGGTTCGCTGGCCGCCTGCGCCTCTGTGCCTGAGAACGCAGCCAGCACGGCATCACCCAGGCCGCCCTCGACCCAGTGATCCTCCACCACCACGATGCGCCCGTTGGTGGCGCGGGCCGCCTCGTGCAGCGTCTGTGTGTCGATCGGCTTGACCGAGTAGGCGTCAATCACGCGGATCGCCACGCCATCAGCCTTCAGTTGATCGCAGGCTTTGAG
>JBDTAI010000083.1:0-3608 GCA_039924685.1 Ktedonobacterales bacterium | reverse complement strand
GATCGAGCTTGAACGCCAGCTTGCCGACTATGAACGCAGCCAGGGCGCCGAACGCGAGGAACTGGCGCGGCTCGAAGTGGAGTATCGCCGTAGCATCGTCGAATCGCAGCGGGCGCGCGACGCCGTGGAGGCGCTGGCCACGCAGGTGCGCGACGTACTCGGCGCCGAGGGTGAAACCGACCCGTTTGTGATGCTGACTGCCAGTGATGATGGCGGTGTAGGGGTGTCTGGCGGACGCCCGCTCGCGGGTGGGGACGCCACGATGCCAGTGGACACAGCGGGCGATGGGGAGCCGGCATTGAGCGCCGACGAGCTTGCAAAGATGCGCCGCCAGATTGATGCATTGCGGGCGCGGCTCAAGCACCTGGGTGGCTATGATCCCGAAGCGCCGCAAGCCTACGAAGAACTCAAGACGCGCTATGACTTCCTCAGCGGACAGGTGAACGATATGGCGGAGGCGTCGGCCAATCTGCGCGCCATCATCGCCGAACTCGACATCACCATGCGCCGCCAGTTCATCGAGACATTCCACGCCGTCAACGAACGCTTTCAGCAGCACTTCACGGCGCTCTTCAACGGCGGCACGGCGCGACTGGAACTGACCGCTCCCCGACGCGCGCCCGGTGATGAGGAGGATGAGGACGACGAGACGGCCCCGGCCAGCGAGGCGAATCTGCCCAAACGGCCCAGCCTGGGCGGCGTCGAGGTCTTTGTGCAGATTCCCAGCAAGCGTGTGCAGGATTTGTCGCTGCTCTCTGGCGGCGAACGCGCGATGGTCTCCGCCGCGCTGCTCTTTGCATTGCTGGAGACCAATCCGCCGCCCTTCTGCCTGCTGGATGAGGTGGACGCGGCGCTGGATGAGGCGAACGTGGTGCGGTTCTGCGACATCCTGAAGACGCTGGCCGAGCAGACGCAGTTCATCGTCATCACCCACAACCGCGTCACCATGACCCACGCCGACGCGATCTACGGTGTCTCGATGGGGCCGGATAGCGTCTCGCGTGTGCTCTCGATGCGGCTCACCGAGGTGAGAGTGGGGCGCTAGCAATCCTCGTGACAGCATGGCAATAGCAGCCGTGGCGCGGTATACTGCCAGCACGATATGCGCTGTAACTCGCCGCCACTGACAACTCTGCGCAGAATGGAACGACGGGAGACTGCGCGGGCCGCTAGAGAAGGGATTGCTGGTGATATGAGCGACGAGCGCGTATTGAAGGAGTATCTGGGCCAGATCGAGCAGTCGTTTCGGCAGGGCAGCGCCACCGAGCACACCTATCGCCCGATGTTGAAGACGGCGCTGGAGGATTTGATCCAGCAGCTACACATCACAGCCACCAATGAGCCGAAGCGTGTGGCCTGTGGCGCACCCGACTATCTGATTACCCGCGCCGACCCCTCCGGCGCGCTGGCGACGGGCCTGACGATTGGCTATGTCGAGGCGAAAGACCTGGGCATGGCGCTGGATGAGGTCGAGCGCGGTGATCAGTTGCACCGCTATCGGAACTCGCTGGAAAACCTCGTGCTCACCAACTATCTTGAGTTCCGCTGGTATCTTCAGGGTGAGCGGCATATGGTGGCGCGGCTGGCGACGCTGGACGCGCATGCCCACCGGCTGACGCTGGATACGCGCGGCGCGACGGAGACACTGGCGCTGCTCGATGGCTTCCTCACGCGCAGTCCCGCGCCCGTCAACAACCCAAAGGAGCTTGCCGAACGCATGGCGCGGCTGACACATATCATCCGCGACCTGACGGTGGGCCTGTTTGGGCCGGATTATACGTTGAGCCAGTCGCTGGCATCCGCCGAACTGGGCCAGCTACAGGAGGCCCGCAATACCCTCGAAGAACTGCGCACAGCGTTCGCCAAAACGCTGATCCCCGACCTCTCGGACGCCGCCTTCGCCGATATGTTCGCGCAGACGCTGGCCTATGGGTTGTTCGCCGCGCGCTATAACCACAGCGGACCCGCCGTCTTCACTCGCCAGCTTGCCGTCCGCGACATCCCGCGCACTAATCCCTTCCTGCGCAAGCTCTTCGGGGCGATCACCAGCGTCAGTCTCGATGACGCGCCCTTCACGCCGTTTGTGGATAACCTTGCCCAGTTGCTCGACCAGACCGATATGGAGGCCGTGCTGCGCGACTTCGGCAAGCGCACCCGCACCGAGGATCCGATTGTCCACTTCTACGAGACGTTCCTGCGCGAGTATGACCCGAAGTTGCGTGAGCTACGCGGTGTCTACTACACCCCCGCGCCGGTGGTCTCGTATATCGTGCGTTCGGTGGATGCTGCGCTGCGCTCAGACTTCGCCTGCGCCGACGGCCTCGCCAGCGACCACTCCAGCGGCGGGGCGCCCGTCACACTGCTCGATCCCGCCTGTGGCACCGGCACATTCCTCTATGCGGCGATCAACCATATCCGCGAGCAGTATAGAGCGCGCAACGCGGCGGGCGACTGGTCGGAGTATGTGAGTGAGCGGCTGCTGAAGCGCCTCTTTGGCTTCGAGTTGCTGATGGCGCCCTATGCGATGGCGCACCTGAAGCTGGGCATGCAGCTCAGCGCGCTCGATCTGCCCGCCGCCGACCGCGCCCGCTGGACGTATCACGGACCAGATGATGGGCGGCTGGGCGTCTACCTGACCAACACGCTGGAGGATGCGGCGAAGCAGACCGAGCGGCTGCCCTTCGCCAACTACATCAGCGAAGAGGCCAACGCGGCGACCCAGGTGAAGCGCGATGAGCCAGTGCTGGTGGTGCTGGGCAATCCGCCCTATTCCGGCCACTCCGCCAACAAGGGCGAGTGGATCACGGCGCTGTTGCATGGCGAGGAACGTGAGCCGGGCCAGCGCGGCGGCAGGGGACGCCCAACCGGCAGCTACTTTGCGGTGGATGGCCAGCCGCTGGGTGAGCGCAACCCCAAGTGGCTCAACGACGACTACGTGAAGTTCATCCGCTTTGCGCAGTGGCGCATCGAGCGCAGCGGACATGGCGTGCTGGCGTTCATCACCAACCACGGCTATCTCGACAACCCGACCTTCCGGGGCATGCGCCAGAGTCTGATGCAGGCGTTCGACGACATCTATCTGCTCGATCTGCATGGCAACAGCAAGAAGAAGGAGCGCACCCCCGAAGCCAACGGCGGCGGCAAGGATGAGAATGTCTTTGACATCCAGCAGGGCGTCGCCATCGGCATCTTCATCCGGCGGCGCGGTGGCAAGAGTGGCTCACGCGCCGCACAAGTGCATCACGCGCACCTCTATGGCGAGCGCCAGGGCAAATACGACTGGCTCGAAGCGCATGATCTCGCCGATACCGAATGGACCGACGTGGCGCCGCAATCACCCTACTACTTCTTCATCCCCCAGGACCGCGCGCTGGCCGAGGAGTATGAGGCTGGCTGGAGGATCAACAACATCATGGCAGTGAATAGCGTTGGCATCGTAACCGCCCGCGATGAGTTGACCATTCGCTGGACCCCTGACGAGGTATGGCAAACCGTCAACCGCTTTGCCAGCCTGCCGTCTGAAGAAGCGCGCAGCGCGTTTGCGCTGGGGCCAGATGCGCGTGACTGGAAAGTAGCGTTGGCGCAGCAGGATGTCAAGAAGTCGGGGC
>JBDTAI010000082.1:0-3641 GCA_039924685.1 Ktedonobacterales bacterium | reverse complement strand
GGCATACTCGGCGTCAGCGTCGGCGGTGAACCACCAGAGTTCAGTCCCCGCGTTGACAGGTGTGGCATTCTCAGCCGCGCCGATGGCGAAGGTTGCGCCCTGCCCGCCCGGCTGGGCGAACTGGAGAAACCCTGGCTGCTCATTGGCGACCGCCAACCCCAGCTTCTCTGTGTAGAAGGCGCGCGCGGCGGCGACATCTTTGACGTGGATCATCACGAAGTTCAACCCGGTTAACATGAACATATGCTCTCTTTCTCTGCATTCTCATGGCCCGCTCACCTGTGGGCGAACGCGCCTGTGAGGCGTCTCTCTGCACCTCACGAATACAGTCTACAAGAGCGGTGTGACAGCAGTATGTCAGCAGCGAAATGACGGCGACGAAATTGCAAAATTGCCCCGTATCACGCAAACAGGCGCCAACTGATGCTGAAAAGGGAAGACGCGCCACGGGCCCTTAGGTCCGATCAATCCGTAACCATCAAGACCGAGCGCGCCCTATCACAGCCTCGTCACGACTGTAGCCACTCCTGTCCCTGGATATACCAGTCCTGATCTATGTGCGACGTAGTCAGGTAACCGGCGTACATGTTCGTCGTGTTACCATTGTACTTGCCCCAATGGATGTCTTGTGGCCCGCGGTAGGGAGCCTCTTCGCATGGCGCAATCTTGTCGCCTTTATAGGGCGCCAGGCCGGTATCGCAGTTGAACTGCCCAATCGCCAGGCCAGTGGAAGGCATCGGGAACTGCTCGCCGCGCGGCCAGTTGTAGTTCTTGATGGCCCAGGCCATCACATCATGGAAGATATAACCGGCGCCGGCGATACCGATGATGTTCTGGGCAAGGTCGCTCGAGTCGGTGTTGCCCGCCCAGACACCCAACGCTAAATAGGGTGTGTAGCCCATCGTCACGATGTCGCGTGGCCCGATGATACCCTGCGAGGTGCCGGTCTTGGCGGCAAGATCAGGGAAGTTGTAGTTATCTGCCGCAAGGTTAGGATCGTCGAGCGTCAGCGGATTGTCGAAGTTGAAGGCAGGCGCCCGCGCCGCATTGTTGTCCAGGATCGAGGTCATCATATAGGCGGTCTGCGGACTCATCACCTGCCCGGCGGCGGGGTTGGAGGGCGCCTGCCAGATCAAATGCCCATCCGGCGCTTCGATGCGCAGGATCGAGCGGTAGGGGGCGTGCTTGCCCTGATCGGCAAACGTGCCATAGGCGCTGGTGAGTTGCAGCAATGGGATCGCCTGTGTGCCAAGCGCCGTCGTCGGCCCCATCGCGCCCGATTTCAGCGTCGTCACGCCCATGCGTTGCGCCATAGCGAGGAAGCCGTTCGCTGTCGCCGAATTGTCGCCGACAAACGACATCGCTTCGGTGGCGGGGATGTTCATCGAACTGCCAAGTTCATAGCGGATCGGAATGCGACCGGCAAAGCTCTCCGGCTCGAAGTTGTGCGGCGTATAGTACCCCTTGCAGGCGGGCGCATCGGGGTCTGGCTTGTTGTCGCCCGTTGGCACCGGGAAACAGACCGGCGCATCCTGCATCATGACACCGGGATTCCAGCCCATCTGAAAGGCAGTGGCGTAGACCAGCGGCTTGGTGGAGGAACCCATCGAGCGGAAGTGCGAGGTGGCGATGTTGTTGAATCCAGCCACCTGCTTGCTCGTATCGGTATAGTTCACCGAGCCGACCATCGCCATGATGTCGCCGGTATGCGGATCAATCGCCACCACCGACGCATTATGCACGTTCTTGTCCGTACTGAGTGGCGGGAGACCATCGCAGGGATTGCAATACTCTGGCCATGCCAAGTTATGTGGCTTGTCAATATAGTAGGTCGCGGCGTCCTCGGCGGCCTGCTCCAGATGGTAGTCGAGCGTCGTCCAGATTTTGTAGCCGGGGGTGGCGGGATCGGTGAGATCAATGCCGAACTGGTCGGCCAGCACACCGGTCACATAGTCCACGAAGCCTGGGGCTATCTTGGTGGTGCCAAAGGCGTCGGAGCCCCCCAGTACCGCCCAGTGCTGCACCTCATGCTTCAACAGGATGTCATGCACCTCTTGCAGCGCCGCGTCCGCTTGCGCCCGCGTTGTATCGCCATAGCGCACCATCGCGTTCAGCACCACCTCGGCGCGCTCATAGACCAGCCACTCATGTCCCTGCGATGTGAAATCGAAGTCGGGGTTGGGATTGTTGAAGTAGCAGGTTTCGACATGCGGGTCACCAGTGCAGGGGTTGACCCACATTGCGTCGGTGCATTTGCCCGCCGTCGCCAACGCTGCGGTGCAGCCGGGGGTATAGACATCCGGCTGGTAGAGCGTTGGCGCGTTGGGGATGCCTGCCAGCATCGCCGCCTGGGCGAGATCGAGTTGCTGGCTGGCGGTCTCGGTCACGTTGCCCTGGGCGTCGGTCTTGGGTTTCAAACCAAAGTAGTTGCGTGCCGCCGCCTCGATGCCCTCATTCTGATCACCATAGTCAATCGTGTTGAGGTACATCTCAAGGATTTGCTGCTTGGTATACTGGCGCGTCACGCCATAGGCAAGGATCGCCTCGTTGATCTTGCGCTGATACGCCTTGCTGGGGTCGTGCAGCACCAGGTTCTTGACGAGTTGCTGAGTGATCGTCGAGCCGCCCTGACTGGCGCCACCGGCGTGTACGTTCGCCAGCGCCGCGCGCAGTGTGCCGTAGAAGTCAATACCGATGTTGGTGGGCGAGTAGAAGGTGTGATCCTCGGTGTCTATCGTCGCCGTCTGAAGCGTCTGGCTGATCTGCGACAGCGGCACATAGTAGTTGATACCCGTCGTGCGCGGGACCGTGTAGAGCGGGATGCCGTTGCGGTCGTAGATGACTGCGCTCTGGGCAAATCGCTGGTTGGCGACCGCCTGAATATCCGCCGCGTGCGCGCTATAGTAGTTGACAGCGTAGGCCGTTCCCAGCCCGCCCATGCCAAGCACCGAGACCACCACCGAGACCGTCACCGCGAACAGGATCGCATAGCCAATGGGGTTGGGACGCACACGGCCCAGCCGCCACTTGCGCGACCGCATGCGAATGCGCGACCGGCGGTAGCGTTGCGCCGTAAGTTCCAGCGTCTCCGCCGAGAAGGCTGCGCTACTTGCGCCACCTGCGCCGCTTGCGCCGCTCATCGCAACCCCACGACCAGAGGCGCCGGAGGGCATGCTGCGTGGGGATGCGCCGCGTTCCGTGCGGTCGAAGCGATCCACTGCGCGGCGGGCGCTGCCAACGACCGAACTGAGTTGGCGTGACATATTTTGCGAGAGATCACGCGCCATCTGCGCCATCGAGCGGCGTGAACTATCTCTGCCATCTCTGCCACTGCCGCCGCGTGGGGGTGGGGCGCCGTAGCCGTCGTCAGAGCCGTCGTCATAGTCCGCGCCAGCGCGTGAGCGACCGCGTGGGGGTGGGGCGCCCTGTGAACGCGGGCGATCATCATATTCGTCGCGGTCATCGCCGCCAGACGATCTGCGTGAGGGAGTGGCGCCTGAGCGGCCAGGATTGCTGGGTTCACCACGGGAACTGCGTGGAGGTGTCGCGTCGCTCCGGCTGGTGGCGCGGCGTGGAGGAGTGTCGGCGCCATCGCCATTGCTCAGGGGCGGGCGCACGAAGCTGGAGCCACCAGGGCCGCT
>JBDTAI010000081.1:0-4930 GCA_039924685.1 Ktedonobacterales bacterium | reverse complement strand
CGTGGATTATGGCTATTGACCAGCTATTGGCCTGCTATTGACCAGCTATTGACCTCACCCCTAGCTCCTCTGCCATGAGGAGAGGGGAGCATACAGAGGAACTATTTGGTGGGGAGGATTCGAGATGGCGACGGCAAACGCACAGCACTACACTCCACAGGAGTTGATGGTGGTCTGCGCAGCGCGACAGATACGCGACGGCGAGGTGGTCTTTGTCGGTATGCGGCTGCCACTGGTGGCCTTTGCGCTCGCCAAACGCACACATGCCCCTGACGCAGTTGGCCTCTTCGAGAACGGTCTGGTGCGCGAGACACCTTCACGCGAGTTGCTACTGACGATGGGCGATTCACCCAACCTGCTGGGCGCCGCCTGGGCGACGCATACGACGACGCTGCTGGGACTGCTAGCGCAGGGCTTTGCGCAATTGGGCTTCGTCGGCGGCGCGGAGGTAGACCGCTTCGGCAACCTCAACACATCCTATATCGGTCCGCGCGAACACCCGAAGGTCAAGCTCCCCGGCAGCGGCGGCGGAGCAGACATCGCCTCGCTGGCAGGGCGGCTGGCGATCATCATGGCCCACGAGCGCAACAGGTTCCCTGAGCGTGTCAACTACATCACCAGCCCAGGCTATGGCGACGGGAACAACTGGCGCGCACGTGTTGGCCTGCCGCGTGGTGGTCCGGCAGCCGTAATCACCACCCGCGCCGTACTGGGCTTCACCGCCGAGACGCATGAGATGGAGTTGCAAAGCTGGCATCCGGGGAGCAACGCCGACGAGGTGCGCGCCAACACCGGCTGGGACCTGCGCATCGCACCCGACGCCCGCGAGACACCTCCGCCGACCACCGACGAACTGCGCATCATCCGTGAGTGCGATCCCGATGGCTTCTGGACGCGGTAGATGGTGATTGCGAGTCGGAGTGCGGCTCGTCAGCGTCAGACGAGAGCGCAAGGCCGTGAGTGATGAACTCCAGGACTGATGCGACGACATCGTCGGGCATCTGATCACCTGGCGCCATCCCATCGTCTCCCGATCGCACGAGCCAGCGTAGCGCAAGAAAGTGGCCGATGCCCATCAGCGCATAGGCGGTGGCTTCGGGATGCAGCGGGCGGATCGTTCCTGCCTCCATGGCGGCGCGCAACCCACGCTCATAGCCCCGGCTGATGTTCTGATAGTAGGCCTCGGCGGCTTCGGGCGCCACCCGCTCCGCCTCCTGCACAATGCGGTAAATCTGGCGATGCTGTGCGACGAAGGTGAAGAAGGCGACGAAGCCATGCCGCTCCACTTCGAGCCGATCAGTGAGACCCGCCGTGGCGGCGCGAATGGCCATGCGCAACTGTCGCCCCAGGTCTTCGATCAGCTCGACGAAAATCTCACGCTTGGTGTGGTAGTAGATGTAGAAAGTTCCCTGCGCCACACCTGCCCGTCGGGTGATCTCCGAGACGCTGGCTTCGTAGTAGCCCAATTCGCCAAAGACTGCTTCGGCGGCATCGAGGATTTTGCGCTTGGTGGCCTCGCCGCGCGCGGTCACAGGGGTCAGTGAGCCTGACTCACTTCTGGCCTCGCCCCTGGCCGCACTTTGCCCGTCGGCAGGCGACTTCGGGCGCGCTCCCAACTTCTCTTGTTTGGGCGCTGCCATGCTTTCCTCCGTTCTGACATCCGCGACTGACGCATCTACGCACGCATGCCAAAATATACCACACTTATGATACTAGACCGGGTCTGAACACTCCTGCCCAATCTTGACTACCGTACGTCACCGTGCCATACTTGCCACATAGAACATGACGCACCCGTCATGTCTTTATTGTACGTCACGGGAGGCGCCCTATGGCAGATCAAGCCGGTCAAGCCCATCAAGCCCATCAAGCCCATCAATCGCTCGCGTTCCACGGCAAGCTCGAGGCAGGCAGCACCGCGCCTGCCTTCCCACCGGGATCGCGCTATCCATTGCTGCCCGGCGTGCGTTCGCGCCTTGTGCAGACGTCGCGCCTGACGCAGCATGTGTACGTGAGCGGCCCGGCCAATGGGGAACCGCTGGTGCTGATTCATGGCAATGCCTCGTCTGCGCGTTTCTTCGAGGAACTGATGGCGGCGCTGCCCGACTACGCGATCTATGCGCCCGACCTGCGCGGCTATGGGGCCAGTGAGGCGAAGGTGTTGGACGCGACACGCGGCTTGCGCGACTTTTCGGACGACATCGCGGCGCTGGTGTCGGCGCTTGGCCTCGCACGGTTTCATCTGTTGGGCTGGTCGCTAGGCGGCAATATCGCCATGCAGTACACGCTCGATCACCCACAGCAGGTGCGCTCGCTGACGCTGCACGCCACCGGCTCACCGTATGGCTATGGCTGCACACATGGCCCGGACGGCGTTCTCACCTGTGATGACTTCGCTGGCAGCGGTGGCGGCCTGATCAGCCCGCAGGTGCGCGCCTGCTACGAAGCAAAGGACTCCGGCGCCGATTCGCCCTTCAGTCCGCGCAACGGATTACGTCAGGTGATCGTCAAGCCGACGTTCCAGTTCGCGCCAGAGCGTGAGGATGCGCTGGTCGAGCAGATGCTGATGATGCGGATTGGCGACGATTTCTATCCGGGTTACAGCGTCCCCTCACCCAACTGGCCCTTCTCCGCGCCCGGCGTCGCTGGCGCCAACAACGCGCTTTCGCCAAAGTATCCCAACCAGAGCGCGCTGGCGGAACTGCGCAATGGACCGCCGATCCTCTGGGTACATGGAACTGATGATGCGCTGGTGAGCGATATGGCGATGGGCGACCCCGGCGCGCTCGGCAAGCTCGGCTACATCCCCGGCTGGCCCGGCGAGGATGCCTACCCGCCGCAGCCGATGGTGACACAGATTCGCAGCGTCCTTGACCGCTATGCCGCCAACGGCGGCGCCTATCACGAGGAGGTTTTCGCCGACTGCGGACACGCTCCACTGCTGGAACATCCAGAGCGGTTCCGCGCGCTCTTCACCACCTTCCTGCGACAGCATCATGCGTGATGTTCGTGATGTTCGTGATGTTCGTGATGTTCGTGATGGCTGGGGCAGGCTTGAAATACCTGCTGCGTCGCTATGGCTATTGAACTAGAGCTTCATGGCGAGGAACCAGCCTCCCGCCAACTCGAAGCAGGTCAGCGCAACCAGATAAAAGAACACTTTGTGCGCCTTTCCCGGCGACTGATGGCCGAGGAAAAACAGCAGTGCGCCCACCGTCAGGGCAGCGACGGTCAGAGTAGGCGCAAGTATCCAGAATTGCGCGGGAACCAGCCCAGATGCGGTCAGTACGGCAATCAGAGCGATTGTCAGCGCCAGTAGCAGGGGGCAAGCGGCGATGGAGCGTCTGACGCCCAGGACCACCGCCAGCGTCTTGGAGCCGCCGCTTGCGTCGCCTTCGATGTCGGGCAGCGAGTTGGCGACATTGAGCGAGATGCCGATGAGGATGCCAACTAGAAACATCCAGAAGGCGACCGGCGATACGTGGCCAACCCCGGCAAAGACATAGAGGGGAATCAGTGAGACCATCAACGCCAGGACAATCCCGCTCCACCGCGTTGATTTGAGGCCCAGGTTGTATGCTTGACCCAGCGCGAGATAGCACAATGAAACGAGCAACGCCAGCGGGTTGAGGGGCAGCAGCAGCACCACCATGACCACGATCATGATCAAGCCTGTGATGAGCGCCTCACGAGGAAGCACCCATCCACGCGCAATAGGCTTGTCTGGCCTGTTGGCATCGAGCTGGCGATCACAGTAGTCGTTGATCATGGAGATCGAAAACTGCATGGCGGCGTGCGCGGCGATCACCAGCAAGATGGTGGTCCAGATGGGCTGCGGCCATGAGGCGCGTAGCGCAAATACGGTAACAAGGCCGAGGAAGAGGGCGACCGGCCCTGGATGGGTGAGCAGGAAGAACCCTAGGGCAATATCCTTGAGACATGGCGCTTGACAATCCGTATTCTCGCAGCTATACTCATGAAACATGATTCAACTGTCATATTGCCGTCGAGGAGGAGAGTAAGCGTGAGCGACAAGGCGAGCGACGAGGCGCGACCCACGACGGGGCACAAGAGCGACATCCAGAACATCGGAAATGCGCAACCGAACTATGAGCCTATCGGGTTGATGGCGCTGGCGACCTATCTGCCGGAGCAGGTGCAGGACGCCGCCTATATTGCTGAGCAGTCGGGCATCCCCGAAGTTATTGTGCGCGAGAAGCTGGGGATCGTCGCCAAGCATCGCGCCGGACCCGACGACCAGACCTCGGCGATGGCGGTGCGCGCCGCCACCCGGGCCCTCGACCGCGCAGGCGTCGTGCCCAACGAGCTTGACCTGATCCTCTATTCTGGCAGTATGCACAAGGATTTCTATGTCTGGTCAGCCGCCAACCGCATTCAGCATCTGCTGGGCGCCAGCAACGCGTATGCCTTCGAGTTGGTGGCGCTTTGCACGACGAATGTGCTGGCGCTGAAGGTCGCCCGCGACCTGATGACGGCGGACCGCACGCTACGCACCGTGCTGATCTGCGGGGGGCATCGCACGGCTGACCTGATCGACTTCCGCGACTCCTCGGCGCGGTTCCTCTTCAACCTCTCCGACGGCGGCAGCGCAATGGTGCTGCGACGCGGCTACGCGGAGAACATTCTCCTCGGCTCATCGTTCATCACCGATGGCTCGCTATCTGAAGATGTGACGATCCCGGCGGGCGGCACACGTCTGCCCACCTCACATGAAACGCTCGAATGTGGTCAGCACACCTTCCATGTTGACGATACCCAGCATCTCAAAGAGGGACTCGAAGGCGTCTCGGAGCGTCATTTTGTGCAGGTGGTGCGCGAGGCGGTGGAGCGTAGCGGCTACAAGCCATCGGATATTGACTTTCTGGCGATCAATCATATGAAGCCCTCGATGCACCGGCGTATCCTCAGC
>JBDTAI010000080.1:0-7486 GCA_039924685.1 Ktedonobacterales bacterium | reverse complement strand
GCCATAGGGTGGATAGTAGCCACCCTGCTGGGAGCCTGGATAGTAGCCGCCCTGCTGATAGGCGGGATAGCCTGCGCTCCCCTGAGCCGCCGTTCCCGCATTGCTCCCGGCGCCAATAGGATACTGTCCATAGCCAGCATAGCCGGGGTAGGAACCGTAGTAGTAGGGATTGGGTGGGTAGCCAGGATAGTCGCCTGCATTCGGCGGCGCTGCCGTGGGCCACGCGCCAGGAGGGCCATTGGGAACCGCCGCTGGCGCATTCCCTGGCTGTTCGGTATCGCTCGTAGTCACCTTCCCATCCCTCTCCAGCAGTCATCGTGCATATGCAGGCGTTCAGCAGGCCGCCCGCTTGCTAGTGTATAGCAACGTATGCGCCAGCGGTTATGCCGCCGGGTAGCGCCACTGGTGCGCCGCCACCACATCGCGCATATCTTGCTCATATCTCATGCGCATACGCTAGAGATACGTCACCAGGGATACGACCGGCGCCCGAGGCAGGTTGAAGTGTGGCGTCGCACATGTCGCGCCGCCCTACACACTATACTACTGCAACGCACGAGCAGCGGATCGGTAGCCGTATGATGTATCGTCCCAAAGCTGGTCTTGTATGCTCCTATGTCTTTTATGGAGATTATGGGCAAGGGCCTGCGTCCGTTGATACGTGGTAGGATGATCGAAAGCACTCTGGCAGATAGCCAGGAGGCATTGTATGGCGCTCTGACACGCTGCCCGCGCGCAGGCAGTCTGGTTCGTATGGCCCACAGCGCGTCAGGTAGACATGTGGATACTTGGTATATCCGAGCCAACCAAACTAAAGAACAGCCTCAATGGCGGCGTCGTCCGGCCTGGCTTCACTGCCGCTCTCGCCGATCTGTTCCCCTGAGCCTGCCTAACTATCGCTTATCTACGCACAAGCGCCTTCTCCTCACAAGGATAGGCGCTTTGTGCTGCGTGTTGCCAAGATGGCAAGATGGCAAGATGGCAAGCACTACTGGCTGGCGCCGCTCTCGACGAGGTTGCCACCTGCGCCGCCAGTGGGCGCTGTGAGTGCGGTGGCTGGACGCGGCGCCGCTCTGCCGCCGGTCGGGCCTTTTCTGCCGTTCTTGCCGCCTGAATTGACGCTTTGCTGCATCCAGCGTGGGAGCTTGCCGGTGGGCGAAACCCCCGTCAGGCGACGGAATCCGAAGATCACCACAAACAGCATCGCCCAGTTGACCACGCCCGACACCACCAGTTGTGCGATCAGGCCGATGGGCAGCAACAGGATCAGGCCGGTGATCAGGATGTTCACCAGCGTGAGCGGGATCAGGAACAGCCAGGCGAAGCGCATCAACTGGTCGGCGCGCAGGCGTGGCAGTGTGGCGCGTATCCACATGAAGATCAGCAGCAGCACGCTCATCTTGAAGACGAACCAGAAGACGCCGAAGGCGTTGAAGATCACCTGCGCGATGAAGCCGCCAAAACCTGTCGCTCCCAGCAAGCCCGACCAGAAGCCAATCGAGGCGCCAGGACCGGACCAGCCGCCCAGAAAGAGCGAAGTCGCAATCGCCGACACGATGGTCATATTGCCATACTCGCCCAGGAAAAACATCGCCCAGCGCAAGCCACTATACTCAGTGAGATAGCCCGCCACAAGCTCCGATTCCGCTTCGGGCAGGTCGAATGGCGAGCGGTTGGTTTCGGCAAGACCGCAGATATAGTAGACGATCAGCCCCAGTGGCTGCACGATGGCGAACCAGAACCAGGGCGCGCCGGGCTGCATCTGCGCGGCGACGATCTGCGAGAATGAGATCGAGCCGATGCCGCAACTTGCCAGGCTGGCGTTATTGCCGCAGGCGGGCGCCAGCAGGCTTGTCAGCATGATCGGTCCGACGATGGCAAGCACCAGCGGCAGTTCGTAGGAGATCATCTGCGCAGTGGCCCGCAGCCCGCCAATTAGCGCATACTTGTTGTTCGATCCCCAGCCCGCCATGAAGACGCCGATCACGTCAATTGAACTGAGCGCCACATAGTAAATGATGCCAGTGCCGAGCGCGCCCGCCGTCAGATAGGGCGAGAACGGCAGCACCACAAAGGCCGTGATCACCGGCGCAAAGAAGATCACCGGCGCCAGCCGAAAGACGATGCTATCGGCCTTCGTGACCTTCATGTCCTCTTTGAGCAGCAGCTTCACCACGTCAAACGGCGATTGCAGGATGCCCGCCGGGCCATAGTGCAGCGGGCCGTAGCGGTCCTGCATATACGCCTGCACCTTGCGCTCAAGGTACGTCAGGATTGTCGCCGCCGTCATCAGAAAGCCGAGCGAGAAGAGGAACGTAACGAGAAAGTGGATGATGTTCAGCACAACGTCGTTCATGCGGTATCCTCGAGTTCCCCCTAGCGATCCACGTCGCCCAGCACAATATCAATGCTGCCCAGGATTGCGATTACGTCGCCGATCTTGGTGCCACGCAGCAACTCCGGCAGGATTTGCAGATTGTTGAACGACGGGGCGCGTATCTTGGCGCGGTACGGATACTCCGAGCCGTCGCTGATCATATAGATGCTTTCCTCGCCCCGCGCGCTCTCCACCGAGCCATACGTCTCGCCGCGTTGTGGACGTAGCGCAATCGGCGTGCGCTGGCAAATCGAGCCGCCCGGCAGACGCTCCAGCGCCAGGTGGATCAGGCGGCAACTCTCGGCCATCTCATCCATCTTGACGCGATAACGTGCGAAGCAGTCACCCTCCTGGCGCAGTTGGGGGATCACCGCAAGCTCGCGGTAGGCGCCATAGGGGCGAGCCACACGCACATCGAAGTTGACACCCGATGCCCGCAGCGTCGGCCCTGTCATGCTATACGCCACGGCCTGCTGCGGGTCTATATAGCCCACGCCCTCGGTGCGCGCATCGAAAATCTCGTTGCCTGTCAGTAGCTCTTCGAGTTCAGGCAGGCTCTTGTTGACGAAGTTTTCAATGAACTGTTCGCAGGTCTGCATCCAGCCTTTGGGCAGGTCTTGCAGCACACCGCCGACGCGCATGTAGTTGTGGGTGAAGCGGTGGCCACTGACCGCCTCGAACATATCGAGAATTTGCTCACGGTCGCGGAAACACCAGAGGATCGGCGTCGTAGCGCCGAGGTCAAGCCCATAGGTGCCGATGGCGACCAGGTGGCTGGCGATGCGCTCCATCTCGCCGACGATCAGGCGGATGTATTGGGCGCGGCGCGGCGGCTCGATGCCCATCAGTTGCTCGACGGTCTGCGCGTAGAGTTCTTCGTTGAGCATCGGGCTGAGGTAGTCGGCGTTGTCTATATAGCGAATGCCCGCCATATAGGGGCGATTCTCGAAAATCTTCTCCATGCCGCGATGCAGATAGCCAATCACCGGTGTGCATTGCACGACGGTCTCGCCATCGAGCGTCAGCACCAGCCGCAACACTCCATGCGTTGAGGGGTGCTGTGGCCCCATGTTGAGCACCATCTCCTCACTGCGCATGCCGCCTGCGTCCTCGAATTGTCCAGAGCGGAGTGACACCGCTTCAGTAGACATAGCAGATTATCCTCTCTCCCGCTGATCGGTTGTTGCTGGTGGTGTTGTGCTTTGCGTATTCGTGTCACCTGCCATCGTCGCAGGCGGCTGCACCAACGGCATACCGCCATGTGGTTTGCTCAGTCCGGGGGCGTCGCTGCGTTCGCCGATACTATCAGGATCAACGCCCTGACCGGTTTCGAGATAGACGGCGGAACTGCCAAAGGTGGTCATGCCGGGGTGGATGCGTTCCTCCGCGCCCTGACCAAACCGCTTGGTGACGATACGCTCCTGATTGCGTATCTGTTCGCCAGAGACGGCATGCACTGGTGGCGCCTGGGTGGTGGCGCGGTCGTGCTTCACCATCGGCGTCGTGCGGAAACTCTTAAGCAGCGGATGTCCCATAAACTCGTCTTCGAGCAGGATGCGCCGTAGATCGGGGTGGCCGATGTAGGTGATTCCTACCAGATCGTACTGCTCGCGCTCCAGCCAGTTCGCCGAGGGGTAGAGACTAACCAGCGAGTCCACTTCGGGCCGTTCGGTGGGAAGCTTCACTCGCGCCTGCAAGAGCCAGTTGTGTTGCAGCGAGCGGAAGTGATACAGCGACTCGATATGGTCAATCATATCCACACCCGTGACGCAGGTGAGCATCTCGAAGCCGAGCCGGTCGCGCAGAATGCGCGCCACGTCGGTCAGCCGCCCAGCGGGAACATCTATGTTGACCATGCCGCCAGTGAGCAGCGTCCTGGGCGCGCTCTGCCCCAACACCTCATCCACCGGCGCAAGCTGGGTGAGCAGCGCGTTGATATGGTCACGGTCAAAGGCGATCAGCGAGGGTGTGGGTAATCCCCCCTGGCCACTCCGACCTTGCACGGTTAAATCCACCGGATGACTCCTTTCCGCCAGGCGTAGACCAGGCCGAGCGCCAGCACGGCAATGAAGAAGACGATCTCTATGAAGCCAAACCAGCCGAGCTGATTGAAGATCACCGCCCAGGAGAGGATGAAGACAATATCCACATCGAAGGCGACGAAGAGCAGCGCGAAGATGTAGAACGCCAGTGGATACTGCACCCAGGCCGAGCCGATGGGCGTCTCGCCGGATTCGTAGGTGGTGAGCTTGTTCTTGTTCGAGCGCCCACGCAGAAAGAGGGCGTTGAGTGTGTCAGCGAAGGCCAGCGAGAAGAGGACGAAGCCGCATCCCCCAAGAAAGAAGATCGCGGCGAAGAGATACCCCAACGCAATCACTGCGCGCCTCCTGAATAGCCTGAAATAGCCTGAAATAGCCTGAAGGGCTGGAAGACTGGCAACGCTGAATGGGCTGCGAGAGCTTCGCCTGGGCAAGGCCATCGCTCTGCGCCTGAACCTGCGCCTGGGCGCCGGCCTGCAAGCGATGTCTTGCGCCCGGCAGGAATGTTGCGGTCTGATCTGCATACTGATCGTGTGGGCGCCAGGCGCTCGTGCCACATCCCATCAGGATACATCACGATGGGCGTCAGGTTCACCGTTGGCGCCAGGCAGCGCCGCTGCCCGCGCCGCGCCATCTGTGATTATACCATAGCATGCGCAGCCAGACAACGCCGCTGACCAGCAGGAACACGTCCAGAAACGTACCAGAGAAAGAGGAGCATCCCCTATGGCAGAGACGGAACAGACAGGGCATCCGATGTCCACCCAGGACGAACAGCAGGCGCAGCAGTCTGCGTTACGAGCAGCGGAACAGGTGGCGCCTGACCACGAACGTGGCTGGGTGGAGGCAGTGGTCGAGATTCCGCGTGGCGGGCGCAACAAATATGAGTATGACCACGAGCGCGGCATCTTCCGGCTTGATCGCGTCCTCTACTCGTCGGTGCATTACCCGACCGACTATGGCTTCATCCCCGACACGCTCTCAGGCGACGGCGATCCGCTCGACATCCTGATCATTGTGGAGGAGCCGACGTTTCCCGGCTGCCATCTGCGCGCGCGCCCCATTGGCACACTGACTATGATTGACGAGAAGGGCGAGGATGAGAAGATTCTCGCCGTACCGGTGGACGACCCCCGTTTCAGCGACATGCGCGATCTGCCTGACCTGCACGAACACTGGCCGCGTGAGATCGCCACCTTCTTCCGCACCTATAAAGAATTGCAGGGTGTGCAGACCGACGTGCGCGAGTGGTCCGATGTTGGCGAGGCATGGCGCATCATCGCCGAGGCCCGCGAACGCTACACACAGGCGGAGAAAAATCCGCATGCATGATAGGCGTCGGCATGCCATATGCGAACTGCCCCTTGCGGAAAGGCGAACTGTTCTGTATAATGCGGGTAAGGCAGTCTTCCAGATTCTGGAGAGTACCACTATGTCAAGTCAGGACCCTTCATTAGCAAGCCGCGACCGTACCGAGTTTCTGCGTCGCTATAGCCTCTTTGGTGGCTTTCACCTCGCCACCTGCTATCCCTGACGACGGTTTCCCCGGCGCCTTGCGTAGCCTGACCTTAATCCTTCCGGCGCCACTGGGCATTGACCGGAACATTCCCCAGAGGTCACTACGTATGTGCCATCACCTTTCCCGCGCCGATATCCGTTCCCTACGCTCACACTGCCTGAGCCTGCGGAGCTATCGGGCGCATCTGGCGCGTGATGACACGCTTCTAGCGATACGTTGTTAGCAGATACACGTTCGCCTGCCAACCAGGGAAACTGAACCATATCGGCGATGCGCTCCGCCCCATGAAGATTTGCGCTCGTTCCTCATAGCAACTCGGGTTTGCCATGAGGTCGGCTCCTTCATGGCATGCCCGGCTTTGCGGGACGGGCGGCGGGGACGCGTACGACACAGACAGCGCCTCAGCATTCCCCAGTACACATCTGTACATGTCGGCCTCATCATCAGTCAGCCATCGCTAGTCGCGCCGCGCTGTACCTGATGCTGTACCAGATTTTTGGGGAACTGAAGCATCAACACAAGCTGTTTGCAAGCGTCTGACGCGCCACACATTCATTCGTTCGTGTGGGCGTCGCGTAGCGCCGGTTTCGTCACACCCGCCAACAAACATATGAGGTTATATGAGTACCACGACGCAACAATCCCAAGCGACCACGACGCAACAGTATCGGCAAGCCGTCGAGACCTCGCGTTCCTACCTGGACCTGATCCACAGCAAAACGCTGACCCGCGCCCAGGGCGAGGCGCTGGTGCGCCAGACCGTGAGCAACTTCGCCAATCACTACAATCCCGGCTTCCTCGAATACCGCAAATCCGTCACCGAAGGCGGCGACTTTGCCTCCGTCGAGTGGACCGGTAAGGGCGCCATCTTCACCGATGCGCTGGGCCGTGAGTTCATTGACTGTCTGGGCGGCTATGGCCTGCTCAGTCTGGGATGGTCGCACGAGAAGGTGATTGACGCCGTCAAGGCGCAACTCGACCGTGCGCCGATGCCCACACAAGAACTGCTCGATCCACCACGCGGCATGCTGGCGAACCTGCTGGCGCAGATCACGCCGGGCGACATCCAGTACGCCTTCTTCGTCTCCAGTGGCACCGAAGCCATCGAGGGCGCCATGAAGTTCGCCAAACTGGCAACCGGCAAATCGGGCTTCATCGCTGCGGTGCGCGGCTTCCATGGCAAAACGGCTGGCAGCCTCAGCCTGATGGGCAAGGCCAAGTTCCGCAAGCCGCTGATGCCCTTGCTGAACAATGTCTTTCACGTTCCCTTTGGCGACGCCGACGCCGTGGAGCAGCAACTGCGCATTGCCCTGGAGGTTGGCAACGACATCGCCGCTGTGGTGATGGAACCAGTGCAGGGCGAAGCGGGTGGCATCGTGCCGCCAGACGACTTCTGGCCGCGCCTGCGCCAACTCTGCGACGAATATGGGGTGCTGCTGATCGCCGACGAGGTACAGACAGGCCTGGGTCGCACCGGTGCGCTGTGGGGCGTCAATCACTGGAATGTCATCCCCGACATCATCACCTCGGCGAAGGCGCTGGGTGGCGGCG
>JBDTAI010000079.1:0-8277 GCA_039924685.1 Ktedonobacterales bacterium | reverse complement strand
TTGATCCCCATGGCGCTGGCAATGTCTGCCCGCGCTTTGCCGATGTATGCAGGTCTCGAGCCGTTCCCCAAAGGTATCCTCTGGATTGCGGCGTTGAGCTATGCGGCTGGCCTGGCGCTGACCGTGGCAGGCACAGCGCTCACATCCTCAACTACGAGATGGCTGAATGGTTGGGCTGCCAGCGTCGTTGGCCTGGGATTTGTCTTGATGGGCATCGTTCTGCTGGTGTTCACAGGCATCTTCATGCGTACCATGCGCAGCCGTGGTCGCCTTCCTGCGCGTGTCGCCAGCCTTGCGCCATCGCCACAGGCCGCAACGCATACCTATGTTGCGCGTGTGAAACAGGAGCGTGGCTCCTATGGGCCATTCGTCGCACTGGTCGCCAGCGCGTATCTCTGGGCGACGCTGGGCGGCATTCTGTTGCTGGTGGATGGATTCGCAATGCTGATTGGTCAGGCGCCGCCTGTGGCGCTAGATGCCGCCCGTCATGCGCTGGCGCTTGGGTTCATCGCACTCCTGATCTGTGGTGTTGCGCCACGCATGCTACCAGGCTTCTCAGGTGGCCACATCGTCTCACCGAAGCTCGTGCATGCGACCCTCTGGCTGGGCAACGGCGCCAGCATTCTTCGCGTCGGCTCGCTGCTCGTGGCGCCACTGCTCGCAGGGGTGGACACTGGCTCCACGCTCGACACGCTCGCATTTGGTCTCTCTGGTCCGATCGGGTTGGCGCTGGCTATCTGCCTGCTGATCAACCTCTGGCCTGCAATCTGGCCCACCCGCCGAGCGCAAAGTCCAGTGCAAAGTCCAGCGCAAAGCGCCTGATAGCGGGGCGCTAACGTTGCTACGCGAGAAGGCGCAGCCGCTCACGGTCGCGTACCACGACACGACCCTGACGCAGCTCGATAGCGCCCGCATTCTCAAGCTCTTTCAGGGCGCGTCCGACCATCTCACGCGCAGTCCCAGCCATCGCCGCCATCTCTTGCTGTGTCAGTCGGTGTGTAGCCGACGTCTGCTCCTGCTCTAGCAATATCTTGGCGACTCGCGCCGTCACATGGCGAAATGACAAATCCTCGACCAGCGCCACCATATGACGTAACGCCCCGGCCAGCGTTTGCACTACCGCCTCTGCCACCGCTGGCCGCTCGACGATGAGGCGTCGCAAACCCGCGCCAGCCGTCGCATACACCACGCTCGACTCCAGCGCCGCTGCACTGGCCGGATTAGCGCCTGCATCGAACGCAGGCACGTCATTGAAGGTATGGCCCGGTGTGATAAGCCGCAGCGTCTGCTCTTTACCATCCGGCGAGTTCTTGAAGATTTTGATCAGTCCCAGGCGCACATAACACAGTGGGCCGCTGCGATCACCTTCGAGAATAATGATATCTCCCCGCTCATAGTGGCGCTCGACCGTCACCGCCGCGACATGTGCCAGCTCATCAGCATCGAGCGCGCGAAAAAGCGGAATCTCCCGCAACACCTCTGTATCCACTGGCATACACACCCTCTGCCTTTCACGCGCTTTCGCAGGAGCGACCGCAGCGCATACGCACATCTTCGGTATGCAGGTGCGACCAAAGTCGCAGCGCCATATCGTGCCCTCGCACTACACTACATCTATGCCAACGCATCTGGAGCCTTCCTCTCACTCCACACACGTGACATGGCGTCAGATGACAACAGTTGATGACACCATCATACGATCCTGCCACACGAAGATAGGGAGCTAGCCGATGAGAAAACACGCGAAGAACGCGATACAAGCAGCTACAACAACCGATCAGGCGCAGGCTGGCGCAGCAACGCCCGTGTCGGATCCAAGTGGCGCGACGACGCTGCTAGATGTGCGTCCAGACCTGGAACGGGGCGATGATCCGTTCAACCGCATCATCGAGGCGGCAGCAGTAACCCGACAGGGCGACACGCTCGTAATTGTTGCCCCGTTCGAGCCAGCGCCACTCTATGCTGTGCTGGGAACGTATGGTTTCCGCCACGAGACAGCCTGTGTGGCCCCAGACGAATGGCGCGTGCGGTTCATACGCATCGGCACTGGCTCAACTGCCGTCTAACCAGGCGCGAAACCAGGATTGATCACAGGATTGACCATGCGATGAATGTCACAATCACGACAGCGGGAAACCTGAACGGAGCGGCCGGACGAAAACAGGCTCCGTTGCGTCTACCGATTCCTTTCCTGTTAACGGGTAGCTGTGGCGCAGCCCTGTTTGGATTACTGCTTCCCTGGATTGCGCCCGACGCCCTGCTAGCGCCGGACTTTCCGCATGTGCTGGCGCTCGTGCATGTCGCTACACTCGGCTGGCTCACCATGACGATGTTGGGGGCGTCAATGCAACTGGCGCCAGTTATTCTGGTTGCGCCATTGCGCGCGGCACGGTTCGCATATTGGCAATATCCCATCTATGTGAGCGGCGTCGTGCTGCTCATCAGTGGCTTCTGGCAAAGCTGGCCGTGGCTGCTCATAGCTGGCGGTAGCCTGATCGTACTGGCCATCGCGCATCATGTGGTGATGTTGAGCGCCACCATCTGGTCTAGCGCCGCGCGCCCACTCACCGTACGATTTCTCGTGGCCTCGCTCATCTATCTGAGCCTCGTTGTCTCGCTTGGGCTAACCGCCGCGCTCAACTTCCAGTTCGGGTTTCTCGGCAATGCAGCGGATCGGTTGCTGCGTGTACACATCATTCTGGGCGTCGTAGGCTGGCTGACCTGCACACTGCTGGGTGTCTCCTATACGCTGGTTCGCATGTTCGCGCTGGCGCATGCCCATGACGATCACTACGGGCGACTTGTCTTCCTGCTGCTCAATGGCGGCGTAGTGGGGCTTGCCGTAGCATTCAGCTTCGCCTGGTTTCCGCTGATCATCGTGGGGGGCGGCCTGCTAGTCGCCGCCGTGTGGCTGTTTGCGTATGACTACCTGCGCATGCTCCGTGTGCGACGGCGCAAGCCACTCGACGTTACACAGCGACATGGCATTGCCGCTGTGGTCTACCTGGCGCTTGCCATGCCGTTCGGTGTGCTTGGCGTCACACTGGGTTGGGACCAGGAGCCGCAATTGGTAGCGATTGCCCTGGCAATGCTGATAGGCTGGCTGGGTCAGAGCATCGTTGGCTATCTCTACAAGATCGTCCCATTCCTCATCTGGCAAGCGCGTTACGCGCCACTTGCTGGCAAGCGGCCAATACCGCTCATGCGCGACCTCGTCCACGAACGCTGGGCGGAAGCTAGCTGGTGGCTCATCAACATTGGTGTGGCAGCAGCCATCGTGTGCGCACTGGGCGTATGGTCCATTCCGCTACGGATTGCAAGTATCGCGCTAGGGGCGGGACTGGTTCTTGCGGCGGCAAATATTGTTGGCGTCGTGGCGCCTCGTCACGTTGCGCCTATCTCATCAGACCGTAAACAAGCAGGAAGGCAGGCAAATGCTAATGCAATACAGTGATCTCCAAACGAAGGCCGTCTTCCGGGAGGATGGGCCAGGTGTGACGGTACTCTCCGAGACAGATGCTGCCCGCGTTGTGTTGTTCGGGTTCCGTGCAGGCCAGCAACTGCCAGAGCATCAGGTTCCCTGCCAGATTATGTTCCAGGTGTTGCGTGGCAACCTCACCTTCACGGCAGCGGGTATTCCAGTCGAGCTGCGGGAAGGGATGCTGCTTGAACTCGAGGCCAATGCACGGCACAGCGTCGTCGCCCACAGCGAATCGGTGGCGCTGCTCACACAGACGCCGAATCCGCTTGCACAGCGCCAAACGATTCAGAGCGACGCGAAGGAAGAGCGATGAGCGAACTCATTGTGGCCACCAGTGAGCGCATTATCGAATCGCTGCGCGTGGCCTATGATCCCGAACTCGACATCAATATCGTCGCTCTTGGCCATTCCAGGCGTTCAATCTCACTCAAGGAGTATGTGTAGAAGGGGTTGGCGCCGACCTGCATGACTCCACGAATCTACGGCGCTATGCCTACGAAGCGACATACTTCTGCCGCAGGCGCCGCGCTGCCATCACAGCGGCAAAGAACGCAGCAGTCGCGAGAGCATACCAGAGGCTCTGGAACCCCGCCACGACAAGCGCCAGAATCGCCAGTGAGGAGATGATCAGCGCAGACAGATAGTATCTGGTGTCGAGCAGCCGCCACGCCGTGAGGATGATCAGCACATAGGTCAGCAGGAAGTTGGCGCTGGAGAGCTGGATGTACGTCTCGATGGAGATACCGAGCGCGAACTGAACCGCAAGCGCCACTCCCCAGGCCACGCCAAGCGCCACTGCGGCGCGGCGCGGCGCGCCTGTCGCCGCATCCACCTGCGCCAGTTGGCGCGGGAACATGCCCTCACGCGCCAGCGCATAGATCAACCGCGTCGCGCTGCGCGCCCAGGTGAACATGAACAGCAAGAGCAGAACCAGTGCAATGACCGCTGCCACGCGCGTGGCGGTCGCGCCCAACGTGAGGCTCGCCAGGTCCGCCAGTGAGGCGTCGCTCGTCGCAATGACCGACCGGCTCAAGGCCCCAACGACCGTGATTCCCAGCAATACAAACAGCGCGCCGACTGCAGCGACCGCTAGCCCCAACGCCTTCAGCAGCGTGCGTGGATCGGCGAACTCCTCCCCTGAGAAGGCGGCATTCTCCCAGCCAACGAAGGCGAAGAAACAGATCAAGCCCGTCGAGGCGACACCCGCGAGACCGTAGCCCCGCATATCGGTGAGCCGGGCCATTGTGACATGCGGCAACGCAAACAACAACGCAACCGTGATAGCAGCCAGGCAGGCGAAGAATCCCCACCGCTGGAGGCGCATGATCCGCGACACATCGAAACAGCAACCCAGGACAAGCATGGCCAGCAACGCCGCTGCAATGATGAAGGGCCAGTGCGCGGGCAGTGGCACAAGCGTCCCCAGATACTCACTGAACACAAGCGCCGTCGCTGGCCCTCCGACTGCAATCGCCGCGAGATACAGCGCGCCTGTGAGCCAGCCCACAGGCTGGCCAAGACCCTTGCCAATAAATGCAATGACGCCACCAGCCGATGGGTAGCGTGTTCCCAACTCGGCCATGATGCGCGCCAGCGGATACGACACGATAGCCAGCGCGGCCCAGACGAGGATCGACCAGGGTCCGGCATGTCGGGCGGCGATGGAAGGCAACACAATCAGGCTCTGCCCCAGCACGGCGCTCGTGTACAGCACGAATCCATCGGTGAGTGAAAGGTGTTTGCGCAGGGTGGTTTGCCCAGTGAGCATCTCGGTCGCCATACCTCGCCTATACTCTCTTGAAAACGACAGTAGCGCCGATGATATGATAGAAAGGAATGAGGCCAAAGTGAATGGAAATCCCAAAGTAGATCGTTGCGATACAGTACGAAGGGAAGGTGGATGATGGCAATGACTAACGATTCCGATAAGCTGTTGGATGAGACAGGATGGGAGTTACTCTATGCACTCCAGGAGAACGCGCGCAGTTCCTATGCGGACCTCGGCAGGCGGGTGGGATTGACGCCGCCAGCCGTCGCCGACCGCATCCGTCGCTTCGAGACAGCGGGCATCATCACCGGCTATCATGCGGCAGTCAATCCTGCAAAGCTGGGGCTGGGACTGACCGCGATCATCCGGTTCAAGGCATCGAGAGACCCCTATGAGCGTATCTTCGCCGCGATCAAAGCCTGCCCTGAGATCATCGAGTGCCATGATGTGACGGGCGACGATTGCATGACGCTGACCGCTGTAGTGTCCTCGGTCGAGCATCTGCAAGCGTTGATCGCCCGGCTCACACCGTATGGCGCATCGAATACCTCAATCGTGCTTTCCTCGCCACTTCGTCACCGCCCAATTGGACCAGCCGCGCTGATGAGCGAGGCAGAAGCGTCTACGCCGAACGCGACCATGCGCGGCTAGCATCACATCACAGTGGTTGCGGCCAGTATTTGCGCGTCAGACGCCTGAGTTACGCTCCCCTGACTGGCGTGATGCAGCGCGAGAAGCCGACGAGAAGCCAGGACGACCTGCGAGCAAACGGGCGCTGCGATCCAGCAATCACTCGCGGCGCACCACGCCCTCGCGCCAGGCATAGATCGCCGCCTGCGTGCGATCTATCACATGCAGCTTGCTCAGGATATTGCTGACGTGGCTCTTGACCGTCTTTTCGCTAATGACGAGCCGCTCAGCGATGTCGCTGTTGCTGACACCGGCGGCGATCAGCTTCAGCACCTCCAGCTCCCTGTCGCTCAGTTCGGTGAAGGGGTTGACATTGGCCTGCGATGCGCCGTGGATTTCCTGCACCACACGCGCCGCCACCTGCGGATGCAGCGTCGCCTCGCCATGCGCCGCCCGCCGCACCGCCGCCGCCAGTTCGCGCGCATCCACATCCTTCAACAGATAGGAGATGGCCCCCGCGCGGATCGCCGGAAAGATATGCTCATCCTGATGGTACGAGGTCAGCACGATCACCTGCGTGTGCGGGCTGATCTGCTTCAGGCGGCGGGTCGCCTCCACGCCGTCCATCTCCGGCATGATCAGGTCCATCAACGCCACATCCGGCGCCAGGTCTGCCGCCACGCGCAACCCCTCGGCGCCAGAGCCGACATCACCCACCACGCTGATACCCGGTTGCGTCTCCAGAAAGGCGCGAACGCCCTGGCGCACCAGCGCATGATCATCCACAATCAAAACTGTGATCGTCCCGCTCTCTGCGCTTCCTGCGCTCCCCATCGCGGTCGGTTGGATTGGCTCGGACATCTCACACCTCACTTCCCGTTGTTGCGCTACCCACTGGCGCTACCACTGTAACAGGCAGCGGCGTCGCCAACTGCGTCAGCGGCGCCCAGACCTCGATCTCCATCCCCGGCCCATTCGCCACATGCCGAATCGAGAGCGCGCCACCGATGGCCGCCACACGCTCCTGCATGCTGTGCAACCCAACGCCACCGCTCTCTTCGGATGCGGCATCGAAGCCGCGCCCGTTGTCGCCAATGGTGAGCGTCAAGCCCTGTGGCCCCCAGCATACCTGCGCCGCGGCGCGGGTGGCGCCGCTATGCCGCGCGATATTCGAGAGCGCCTCCTGTGTCACGCGGAACAGCGCATCTTCAGTCTCCAGTGGCGTCTCACACTCGCCCTGAATGCGTACCTCAACGGCGATGCCGCACCGCCGCGACCAGTCGGCGCAATAGTACCGCAGCGCCCGCGCCAGTCCCTTGTCGCCCAGCGCCACCGGGCGCAGCGCGTGGATCAGCGCCGTCAACTCACGCTGCGCCTCGCCCACCAACCGCTCCACATCTCCGAGTCGCGCCTCAGCCGCCGCCGGATCGCTCTGCACCAGGGAGCGTGCCGCCGCCACCTGCATCGTGGTCGCAAAAATCTGCTGCTTCACCGAGTCGTGCAGGTCACGCGCCAGCCGGTTGCGCTCCTCGATCACCGCCAATTGCTGACGATCCAGCAGCAACACGCGCAGTTGCCCGGCCATCCTGTCGAGGTTCTGCGCCAACTGCCCCAGCTCATCGGGCGACGAATCGCTGGCGCTGGCGGCAAAGTCGCCCTGGCTCCACGCACGCGCCGCCGTTGTCAGACGCGAGAGCCGACGAGTCAGCCCGCGCGCGGTCAGCAAACCGGCGATGGCCCCAACAACGCTTGCCAGGGTAACGAAAGGAATGACGCTAATCAGTAGGGTAAACAGGCCCGTGACGACCGCCGCATGCCGTAGCGCCGGGAGGTTGACGCCCAGCAGCAAAGCGCCACGCACAGAACCCCCACCACCGCGGATGGTGGCCGCAACCACCGTGCGCCCATCTGGCGTCACTTGCAGCAGTGATGCGTCACCATGCTTGCCCGCCAGCGCGGCTGCCAGCGCCGCGCGCGCCTGCGGCGTCTGCTGTAACCCCGCCACATCAGCCGCACTCGCGCCATCCGGCGCCAGTGCGGCGAGCGTCTGACCACCCGCATCCGTCACCACCAGCAGCGCATTCTGGCCGGGAGTGACGGCAATGGAACGGGCGCTGTCAATCGCCACACCTGACGCGATATTGGCGACCGGCTCCGTGCGCCCATGCAGCCACGCGATCACCCCGGCGCGATCTGGTGGCGTCGCATTGACAAAGAGGGCGACCTGTGGCGCCAGTTGGTCGAGTCCCCGTAGAAGCGCAGCCGGGCGATTCGACGACGTGGACTGCGCCAGGGTGGGAATGATGACGAATACCCCTTCGAGCGTCATTAGCGCCGCAAACACCGCCACGAAGTAGGAGAGCGTCAGTTGCCAGCGCAACGTGCGGAAGCGGCGCAC
>JBDTAI010000078.1:0-3502 GCA_039924685.1 Ktedonobacterales bacterium | reverse complement strand
CGCGAGTGGCTGGCCCTCAAACAGAGGGAGTGGACACCTGGCCAGTACGCCAAGGAGCGCGACCGACTGGAGAATCACGCGTTCCCCTGGCTAGGCCACCTGCCAGTGGCAGATCTACGTGTGGCGGAAATTCGCCCTTTGCTGGCGCGCGTTGTCAAGCGTGGGCATATCGAGCAAGCGCATCGCCTGCGGCACCAGCTAAGCCGAGTATTCCGCTTCGCCGTCGCGACCGAGCGAGCGAGCCGCGATCCAGCAGCGGACCTGCGCGACACCTTACCCGCGCGCCAGCCGAAGAATTACCCGACCATCACCGACCCGGCGAAGGTGGGTGAGCTGCTCCGCGCCATGGATGGGTTCACCGGTACCTTTGTAGTGCACTGTGCGCTGAGGCTGGCGCCGCTGTGGTTTTGCCGCCCAGGCGAGATTCGCATGGCGGAGTGGGCTCAGTTCCATCTGGACGGGGAGGACCCCGCCTATACCGTGCCGCCGATCAATCGCAAGCTGCGCAAGGCGGAAAAGGAAAACCCCAACACTCCGCCCCACATCGTGCCGCTGTCTCGACAGGCGGTGGAGATCCTGCGTGAGCTGCATCAGCTCACCGGCCGCGGTCGCTACCTGTTCCCCGGTGCGCGCAGCGTCAGTCGCCATATGTCCGATGGTGCGGTGAACGCCGCGCTGGCGCGCATCGGCTACAAAGGCATCATCACCGGCCACGGGTTTCGGCACATGGCCCGTACGCTGCTAGGCGAGATGGGGTGGAACCCCGAGGCGCTGGAGCGCCAACTGTCGCACAAGCAGCCTGGTGTGGCTGGCGTCTATAACAAGGCGCAGCACTTGCCAGAGCGACGGAAGATCATGCGGGAGTGGGCAAACTATCTGGACAGCCTCCGCCTCGGAGGTAACGTAATCCCGATTCGGAGGATCCCAGCACTGTAACCGGAACGGAAGCGTGCGCCAGAGTGTAGACATCATGTTGAACGGGCGATTGCGCCAAACTTTGACCTTCGTCGTTGCATTGATGTGACA
The DNA here is from genome assembly GCA_039924685.1 of Ktedonobacterales bacterium. Lineage (GTDB taxonomy): Bacteria > Chloroflexota > Ktedonobacteria > Ktedonobacterales > JADMIN01 > JBDTAI01. The sequence continues at coordinate 2,476 of JBDTAI010000078.1, read as the reverse complement.
CGAACATCATTGTGTGCGTGACGTGGGTGAAATGTGGTTGTAATATGTGCAACCCTCTCCAAGATACGTATAGAGTAGCAAGTCTACGGAGATCCAACGATGGTCACACCACAGCTGTTCAGCAGCATTCCCAAGTCAGATCCTCTGAATTTCGGCATAGGTAAAAACTTCAAGCCGATCAAGGTTAAAGACTTCCTTCAGCTTAACAAGGAACAGATCTCGCACCTGGCTGATGTGAAGGTCAGCTCGGTACGATTCGACGATACGACGCCAACGGCCGTACGTGAGCAACTTGAGGCAATTTCCGTGACCTGCAACATGGTCGCGGAAGCTTTTGATGGAGATATAGAGAAGACTGCCCTGTGGTTCAGAACCAAGAACCCTATGCTGGGCGACGTTTCTCCGCGCGACATGATTCGTCTGCGTCGCTTTGATCGCCTGCGTAAATTCATCGTCGGCGCGATGGCAGACAGGGCGGCAACAGCGCGCGGGAAGGGTGTTCTCGCCGAGACGACGGCCTAAGTGTCAGCGCGCCGTAGGCTCCAGGCGCCACCAAAGCATCCGGCAGGAATACAGGGTTCGGCGCCAAATCTTCTAGTACTCGACCGCTTCAGTGGCGCTGATGTCGAGAAATGGGGCCGTTTGTCCAAAGACCTGGATCAGTTCCAGGCGATCCTGTATTCGGGCGTAGAGCCGCAACGGCAGCGATATCACCGCGAGCTGGTTGAAACGCTGAGCGAGGCGATGAGCGGCCCGATGGATTTCCATGGCTGGGTTCGCATGGTTGCGTACCGCTATGGAAATGAGCCACTCGCTGCGACCGGGAGTCTCCTTGACTATGGCGGTCGCTTCAACATTGGGCGGGACGTTGATAACTCCATCCCGCAGCCGTGGCCTGCGCTCTACATCGCCTCGGACCAAGAGACGGCGTACCGTGAAAGGTACGGGTTGACCAAGACAGACAACGTCGGCGGATTGAGTGCCGATGACCTGTCGCTCGGGACCGCTGACAGTCACACCGTGGTCCGTCTCAGCGGACACTTGGAACAAGTGTTAGACCTGTCTCGCCCTGAGCCTTTGGAGCCGTTTTGTAAGGTGCTTAGCAAGATCCGTGTGCCGTCCGAGGGCGTCAAGCTGCAAAAGCGCCTGCGGATACCCACCAGACCAAGCATCATGATCCGGACGGCGCCCGGGCTGCTCGAAGTAGCCCTGCATCGGAACTGGCGCACTATGCCCGTTCAGTTCGGAATTCCGTCTGTCAGCCAGATACTTGCCAGCTTGGCCCTGGATGCTGGCTGCGAGGCAATCCGTTATCCATCCTCGAAAGGCGGCGGGGACTGCCTGGCGGTGTTCCCGCACTGCTTGGTCAGCGACACGTCGTGCGTGACGCTCGATGATCTCCCGCCGGAAGGTGTTCGACACCGGCGCCTGGACCTCAACACTGCCGATGACCTGTGTGGCTGGGAGGTACTTCCCCATCGCTTGCGACCAAGACGTCCGTAACGCATGACCGCACGCTTGCTTGGTGCTATCCGTCGCCGAGCACGCGGACTGCTGAAGCACTTGCCAGCGGTTGGCTACTAGGCCTGGTGAAAGGGTGCGGAAGCAACTTGGCGACAGTCAGGCCGCCATGGCGGTTGCGCGTATCCGCGCCAGCACTGCCACCAGCTCATCTACTTGTGCGGACGTGAACAGGCTATCCGGCCCCTGCGGGGCGATATCGACAAACGGCGACTCGTAGAGCAACGCCGCCTCCATCACGCCGTGCTCGGTGAGGTGATCGACGATCACGTCGAGAAACTCGATCTGGCTGGCGTTGAGAGTCTTGCCTTCCAGAAAGCCACCCAGCGCCTGCTTGGCGGCCTCACGGTCCATGCCCACCAGCATGCGTACGAACAGGCCCAGGCCTTTCGCTTCCTGCTCGGCCTGCTTCAACTCGTCGGCATTGCCGATGCCGCTCTCGGCCAGCATGCGCTCCAGTTCGGCCAGGTCGGCGGCGGTCAGTGCTTTGTTGGTGCGCAGTTTGTGGATGGTCAGGTGGTCCTGGTGCGCGCGCAGGAAGTAGCGGGCCTTTTGCCGGAACCGGGTGAGGTCGCTGCCGCTGAACACACCGGGCAGCTCCACCAAGGCCTCCTCGCCCAGGGCATCTTCGAAATCGGTGTACAGCGTCTTGCGTTCGCGTTTGTCGATCAGGCGCACGAGCAGGCGCAGACGGAGCCGCAGCACTTCCAGCATCGACACGGTGACGTCCTGCCACCAGATCTCGTCCTGCACGTCGTGGATCAGTTGCAGTTGCTCGCGCACCATCGGGATCGCGGACTTTTCTTCCAGTAGGCCGGCGATCTGGCGTACCTGGTCGCGCATGCGCACGAAGCCGGGCTCCTTGCGCAGCAGCGCCAGCTGCAGGTTGAGCAGCAGCAGGTCGAAGCGCCGTGCTTCCTCCGCTTCGCTGTCCTGTTCGGAGGGCAGGCCGGCT
>JBDTAI010000077.1:0-8556 GCA_039924685.1 Ktedonobacterales bacterium | reverse complement strand
CATGTGGCGGGGATTCTCTCCACTTTTGCGATGTTGATCCTGTGGGTGGTCGTCACGTCGTTGATCCATAACCGTTCGCAGGCAGGCGACGCGCTGGTGATGCAGTGGATCGGCGTCATCTTCCTGTGTCTGGGTGTGATGTTCGGCGTACTGGTCGATTCCCTGGGTCTGTTTCCCTGCGCCATCGTGGCGATCATCGGCGCGATCACCGCGACGGTAAGCCAGTGGCGCACTGAACAACACCGCGCCGCATAGTTGGTTTGTAGGTGTCCATGCTGCCGCCGGTTTTCGCCGATACAGGATTTCTCCAAACAACACAAGAGGCAACAGCGAGGCGTCCGGCCATTCGGGATGATGGTCTGGCGCCTCGTCTGCTGTCTGCTGCTTCCGCCGCGCGTCGGGCGTCCACCGGACGCCCCTACAAATTGTGCATCAGGCCCGCAATCCCCTGCTATGGCACGGCGGCGCTCTGTGAGCCAGAGGGAACCTGCGCGTAGCCGGTTAGCTCCACATAGCCCGCGCCACTCACGGTTGCCCCGTTGGCCTGTCCCTGAATGCCGACCGCGCCCTCCCAATAGGCGACGCCGGTGGAGCGCGCCGTCACCAACTCCTGATCGCGCAGCAGCGGCGTCAGCGTCAACGTGGTGTGCTGGTTGACGGGATCGGTGAGCGTGAGTTGCCAGCCGGAGGGATAGACGCCCTGGGTGACGGGGCTGGTCCACGCGCCGGTGGCCTGCGTCTGGATGCCCGTCGCCGCTATCTGGCTGGCCACGCCATTCGCCGCCACCACCGTGCCGAAAACTCCAACTGGCCGCTTCTGGCTGTCGCGGATCACATACAGCATATATTCGGTGTGGTTGCTCAGTTGGATGCTATACCAGTCCCAGCCAGCCCCAGCCAGCGAGACGAAGTTGCCCCACTGGTGATCCATCCACGCCTGCCCCGTCACTGGAATGCTGGCGCCGTGGTCCATCACCGTCCCCGCCACGCGCAGCAGCGGACGCGAGTAGTAGTACGAGAAGCCAGCCGCGCCATAGGAGATGACGCCATTGCCACCGTGCAAGACTGCATGGGGCAACTCGTCGCTCAGATGCAGCGTGATCGTGTAGTCCGTCATCGCGGCGTTCAGCGTATCGTGGCCGGCGAGACCCTGCATCGTCCAGCCGCCCAGCGCCAGATTGAAGCCGCCGGTCGAGCCTGCGGGCGGAATCGCCGTCGGCGGCAGAAAGCCCGCGCGCTCATCATAGGCAAACTGGCCGCGAGTGATGTCGCTGATCGCATAGTGCGCCGCATAGTAGGGCGAGAGCGCGCCCCGCAACGTCTGGAAGAAGGTCAACTCGAAGCCATAGGTATGCGTCTTGCCCTGAGCATCGGTCCCATGAAAGTGGCCGGTATAGTACCACCACTCAGTCAGATCGGAGTGTGGCGCCTCATCCTGCGGGAACGTGACCGGCGGCAAGGGACGCTGGGTCGGTGCGGTGGTCGTCACGCTGGGCAACCGCCCGCTACCATGAATCGTCCCCGGCACACCGCCGCATCCCGCCACCGCCAGCGCCAGCATGCACAACAAGACGATAGGCCAGATGGTACGGATTGACCTATCCCTCAGCCCCTTCCCGCGTCGGGAAGGGGCGTTTTTCATGGTGTTTTTCATCGTTGCGCTCCCGTGGCGCTTGTGGATGTCGCCGGTCCTTCACTCGCAGTGGATACAGGCTCATCACGCACAGTGATCGCGCCGTTCATATCGCCGACATGCGCGCCATTTATCCCAGCAACGCCAACGCTTTTCCCTACGACGATGGCGGGTTGGGCATGTGATGGGCCGGGCAATATGCGGTTGAACGGCCAGGGCCACCACCAGTTGATCTCGCCCAGCAGCCGCATCGTCGCTGGCACGAGCAGCCCGCGCACCAGCGTCGCATCCAGCAGCACCGCCAGCGCCATGCCCACGCCCAGCGCCTTGACGATCACCATATCCGCCGAGGCGAAGGCTGCGCTCACCAGAATCACGATAGCCGCCGCGCTGGTGATGATGCCGCCGCTGCGTTCGAGGCCGATGGCGACGCTGCGGGTGTTGTCGCCGGTCTGGTCATGCGCCTCACGGATGCGCGAGAGCAGGAACACCTCGTAGTCCATCGAGAGGCCAAACAGCGCACAGAACATCAGGATCGGCGACGACGCCTCCACGAAGCCCAGCGGCGTGAAGTTCAGCAGGTTGCTGAAGTGGCCCTGCTGGAAGATAAAGACCAGCGCGCCGTAACTCGCCAGAATCGAGAGCGCGTTCATCAGAATTGCCTTGAGCGGCAGGATCACCGAGCGGAAGAGCAGCATCAGCACGATATAGGTGATCAGCGCCACCAGCAGCAGCGCCAGCGGGAAGGCGGTATAGAGCGTGTTCACGTAGTCAATCACGCCCGCCGTGCCACCATCTACCAGCACAGAAAATCCGCCCGGCGGCGACGTGTTGCGGATCGCCTCCACCAGCGCCTCGGTGCGTGTATCGAGCATGCCGTATTTGCTGTAGACCTGCACCAGGGTGATGTTATCGCCCGCATAGGCCGTGAGCAGGCGGCTGATATAGGGATCGGCGATCAGTTTGGGGTTGCTATACATCAGTTCGTACTGCGCCAGTGTCAGGCGCGGATCGAGCGAGACGAGGCTATCCACCCGCTGCACCCGCGGATCGGCGCGCAACTGGCGCACATACCGGTCGAGCGCATCGAGGTTGCCCTTCGCCAGCGGGCTGCCCGGCGTTTTGACGGCGAGGATGATCGGCGTCGTCTGGCTCTGGTCGAACTGCTGCGCCAACACGTCATACGCCGCGCGCGATTTGACACTGGCGGGCAGGATTGAGGCATCGGGCGCCGCCAGCCGCACGCTCAGGAACGGCGTCCCCAACGCCAGCAAGAACAGCAGCACTGGGATGAACACCAGCAGTGGACGGCGCATCACCCCCAGCGAGAGGCGATGCCAGAAGCCATTTTCCTCACTGTATGCCGTGTTTGCCACGTTGGCATGGCGACCGAAGCGTGGCAGCCGCACCGGCAACGCATTTACGCGCGGTCCTAAGACGGCCAGCAACGCAGGCAGCAGTGTCACCGCCGCCAGAATCGAGAGCGCCACCGTCAGCATGCCACCAAACCCCACCGAGCGCAGCATATTCAGCGGGAAGATCACCAGCCCCAACAACCCGATGGAGACCGCCAACCCGGAGAAGAAGACCGCGCGCCCGGCGGTGGACATGGTGATGCCAATCGCCTCGTTGGTGGTGTGGCCGCGCTTCAACTCCTCGCGGAAGCGGCTGACCATAAAGAGCGAGTAGTCCACGCCGAGGCCCAGGCCAAAGAGTGTGGTGATATTCAGCGCGAAGATCGAGACCGGCGAAATACGCGCCAGGCCATAGAGCAGCGCCAGCGAGACGACCACGCTGCATCCCCCCACGGCGGCGGGCAGCCCAGCGGCGATCACCGACCTGAACACCAGCAGCAGCGCCAGCAGCGCGAAGGGGAAGGCGATCTCCTCGGCGCGGCGTAAATCCGCCTCGCTCACGCTCTGGATGTCGGCGTAGAAGACGGGTCCGCCGCCCACCGTCATCGTTAGGTTGGGCGGCTGGCTCAGGCGGGCGCGCAGATCGGGCAGGACGTGGGGCGCGTTGTCGGCGCTGGCCCTCAGGAAGACGGCGGTATAGGCGGTATGCCGGTCGCGTGAGATTTGCGAGGGGTCAACCGTGAAGGGAACCACGCTCGTCACCTGGTCCCAGCCTTGCAGTTTTGCCACGGCGGCGTTGGCCTCGGCGACGAAGCGCGGATCGTCAGCCGTCATGCTCTTGCTGGAAAAGAGGATCAGCACATTGGTGAAGTTGGCGTGCAGTCCCTGTTGCAGGGCATCCACCGCCTGCTGCGACTGCATATCGGGGCTTGAGAAGCCACCCGGCGTCAACGCCTGGGCAGCGCGCGGGGCGAATGGCAATGCCGCCAGCACAACGATCAGCCAGAAGGCGAATATCCAGTAGCGCAGACGCGCTGCGGTGAGTCCGAGTTGGTAGAACATGGATGATACATTCCAGGTCGCTTGCCGTTGGCGGCGCGACGGGGTAAAATGGGTGGGTATCCACGTGACGATGTTCTGCGCTACACCCTTCGAAGAGGATACCCACTACTACTTGCACATGCTTTGCAAAGTGATTTGCAAGGGTTTTGGACGCGCATTCCTGAGCATGTCCATAGAGGACTATAGCGCAACTGAGGTGGGTGCGTCGCTCTCGGCATTGAAATGCCGGAGCAGGGGACGGGATAGGGACTGAAGTCCCCTACATCGAGGAGTTTCTGACTTTATGGCTGAGGATCAGAACAACCGAACGATTACGGTCAACCGGCAGGCGTACCATGATTATTTCGTGGATGAGACCTATGAGGCGGGGATCGTGCTGGCCGGGACCGAGGTGAAGTCCATCCGCGCTGGGCATGCGAATCTGCGTGGAGCATATGCGCGGGTGAAGGACGGCGAGGTCTGGCTCGATGGCATGCACATCTCACCCTATGAGCAGGGATCCTATATGAACCAGGAGCCGCTGCGCCCACGCAAGCTGCTGCTGCATCACCGCGAGATCGAGCGCCTGATGGGCCGCGTGCAGACGAAAGGGCTGACGCTGATCCCGCTCAAAATGTATATCAAGGAGAACCGTGTCAAGATCGAACTGGGACTCTGTCGCGGCAAGAAGCTCTACGACAAGCGCGAGGCCATCGCCAAGCGCGACAGCGACCGCGAGCTGGCCCGTGTCACCAAGCAGCGTATGCGGGGGTAAGGCGCCATACCCGCCTTGTGACATTTGCTCCAGGTGTGGCGCCACTGACTCCCTTTCCCTACGCTTTCGCATTGAGACGCTCACATAGAGCGAGCGTCTTGTATCACCTCGCTACTGCTGCATGACGTTCGACGTTTGAGGCTACGCGCCACAGCAGCCACTGGCGCCGCTTGCCACTGGCAGGGCGGTTGTGGTTCTGGTGGTCGTGGTAACAGGAGCAGGCGATACGTCTGGCGCCCTCTCTGGTTTGCTGGCGCGGATGAAGGCGCTCGCCAGTTTGCCATCACCTGCTTCCCAATCCGCTGGTAGGGTGCTAGGGTCCAGGTCCGCCTCAGCCACGATGTAGCGTCGGGTGATCTCAATGCCAATTGCGTCAAACCCTGCCTCTGCAAGCAGGCGGTGGTATTCAGCGATCTCCAACGCTCCGGCCAGGCAGCCAACCCATGCCTCCATATTCTGGCGCAGACCATCTGGTACGGGACCATCGGCTACCACGTCGGAGACCGCGAAGCGGCCACCTGGCTTCAGGACCCGAAACGCCTCACGCAGCACCTGGCTCTTGTCGGCAGATAGATTGATCACACAGTTGCTGATCACTACATCTACGCTGTTGGCAGGCAGCGGGATTGCCTCGATCTGCCCCTTAAGGAATGCCACATTCGTGACTCCCGCCTTTGCCTTGTTCTCCTGGGCAAGCGCCAGCATCTCATCGGTCATATCCAGCCCGTAAGCGAACCCTGTTAGTCCGACCCGGCGGGCCGAGAGCAAGACATCAATGCCACCGCCTGAACCCAGGTCGAGAACCGTCTCGCCAGGGCGAAGTTCGACGAGCGCAGTGGGATTGCCACAGCCCAACGAGGCCAACACCGCCTCCTCGGGCAGAGCCGCGATCTCCTCCGCCGTGTACAATCCCTGGCTGATCTCGGCGCCGCTGGGCGCACAGCAACCCCCTTCCATCTGCTGGACACGCTGGGCAGCGTCTGCATAGCGTTCACGCACTCGCTCGGTGATCTGTTGCGCGCTCCGGTCTTCGCTCGTGGTTTGCGACGTGGTCATAATGTGTGTTCCTTTCATCGAAATCCTTCGATGGACTACCACAAAAAAAGAGACTGAACGAATCGTTGAATGAATCGTTGAATGAATCGTTGAATGAACGCTAGATGAGCGTCCGCACGATGGACAAACTGCGCTTTCCCTCAACGGTCGCCCAGTAGTACGACCACACGCCGCGCTTCTCACTGCGGATGAGGCCCGCATTCCGCAAGATGCGCAGGTGATGGCTGATTGTCGGCTGATGCTGGGCAAACTCCCGCGTGATGTCGCAGACGCACAGTGGCGCCGGTTGCTCGGCCAACAGTTGGAGCATGCGCAGGCGCGTGGAGTCAGCCAGCGCCTTGAGGCGATCCGCCAGAGTCGTCAAGGTGGCCGTCTGCGCGCCGGTTCCACTGATCGCACTTGGCGTCTCCAGCGTCTCCAACGAAGTCTCACCGCAACACGGAATTGTGGTCTCACTGTCACGCTTTGACCGTGCGCGTGGAGAACGTGTGGAGAGGGTAGAGCCAGTTGGAAGAGTGGGAAGTGTTGTGTCCATGACCAGAGGATAACAGATTCATCGAAGAATGCCAATATATTACTCTGTGGCAATGACGATCTATGGCGATGAGGTGCGTGTAGCCCCTAGCGCCGCTTGGCATCTCTAGCGACTTATGACATGTTGGATATGTTGGATATGTTGGACAGTGTCCGAACGGGCGAAGCGACTGCGCTACCGCTCGCTGCGGCGAACTGAAGGTCGCTGATGGAGGCATGGTCCCACTGCCTTGACACTCCTTGCGCCCGATGGCAATACTGACTGAGCGGCGAATAGAACGATCAGCGCAGGGTGAAGGCAGGAAGCGGCGTATGCGAACCTATGGAGTGGCGATCTGCAAGGGCGGCCAGGGCAAATCAACGACGGTCTCGACGGTGGCGCGGCTCTGTGCGCTCTATGGGGCGCGAGTGCTGGTAGTGGACCTTGCGCAGCCGGGGACCACTACGGCATCCCTGCGCGACATCTGGCCCGACGCCGAACATGGCGACCTCTCCACTGCGATGCTGGCCTTCCGCACGTATCCCGCTGGCGTGGCGCCCGAACCGGAGCAGGCGCATGAGGCGTTTGCAACCTTCGGTCTGCCGGTGCGGCTCACATCGCAGCCAAGCTGGTCGGGCGGGCAGCTGCTCACGCTGCCGTGGGATGAGACACAGGGTGAGGCGGCGGCGTATCTGCAATCCGAATTGACGCTGCGCGGTCTGATCGCCAGCCTCGCCGACCAGATCGATCTGGCGCTGATAGACTTCCCCGCCGAGAACGGCCCGCTCTTCACCAACGCGCTCGCCGCCACTGACGCGCTGCTGATGCCGCTGACGCCAGAGACGCCCGCCCTCGAAGGGGCAGCCGCATTGCTGCGCCAATTGGCGCGCACGCGGGCGACAGGCCACGATATTGCGCTGAGTGGCGTGTTGCTGACACGCTGCGAGCCAAAGAGCAAACGCCTTGCCGATATTGCGCAGACGCTGATGCAGGCCGACGAGGTGGAGGGCGAGCAACTCAGCCGCAAGCTCTTGCCCTTTGCCATTCGCGCCAACGAGTTCTATGAGCAGGCATTCCGCTATGGTGTGCCGATCTGGGAGCGTAGCGCCGACGCCGCCAACTGGGCGGGCTATGTGCTGCTGGCGGAATGGCTGCTGCGCGATGCAGGGCTGGCGCGCCTGACAGAGCGCCGACGCGGCCCGGCGCTGCTGACCGCCGACACACGCATCCTCGACACCACCGCGCTCTTCATGGCCGACCCCGAACTGCCGCTGGCCGACTTCGAGCGCGCCCACACGCCTACCAACGCCACCCGCGCCTGAATGGTCTGGCGCCTCTTGCTTTTGCTCTTCGCTTCGGATACACTGTGTGCCAGTCGAATGCCCTATGTTCACGCCGCATGCTACTTCTAAACACATCCATTACCATGCGGCAGTTTATCTGGCTGACAACACGGGCGTCCACCAGACGCCCCTATACACCGTCGCGCGCTCTGATCCAGCCATTGAGACCATGAGCGCCCAATCCATGTGTCTCCCCACTATCTGTTATCGAAAGGGGGCCATTGCATCATGGCGACTACTCAATCCACATCCGGTAGCTCATCCGCCAGCGAAAACGACAATGCGCTGCCACGCTCGCATGAACGCGTCTCGCTCGAAACGCTGCTCTTTCTCTATCAGGTGCTGGTGGCGCTGGCGATGACCAACGGCATGTTCGTCTTCTTCACCGGCGGCACAGGAACCTATGAGTTGCGCCCCTGGGACTCCTATACGCCGCTGGAATGCGGACTCTTCGCCATCTTCATCGCCACGCTCACGCTCTTTGCCCACACCAACTCGCTGATCATCCACCTGCACTACCGCGACGGCTTCGGCGGCAAGGGGCTACAACCCATCGTGGACTATGGCCCGCTCTTCGTGCAGGCAGGCTTCTTCTACGTCCTGAGTCATACCTTTGCAGAGGCCCAGAAAACCACTGATCCGCTGATCTTCTTCAAGATCATGGCGCTGCTCTTTGTCTTCGATGTCGTCTGGGCGCTGGCCTCGGTCGCGCTGGAACCCACTGAGTGGCGCACGCTCTCGTATGGGCTGCTCAATATGGCGGTCACAGCCATCGGCGTCGCGCTCTACGTCATCCAGTATGCCAACCTGGCCTATTGGCTGCTGGGGCTGCTCGCCGG
>JBDTAI010000076.1:0-2640 GCA_039924685.1 Ktedonobacterales bacterium | reverse complement strand
CGCTATCTGTGTTTCTTCTGTCAGCGCAAATACACGCCGCAGCCCAAACCGCGTGGCTATGACGCGGCCATCCGTCGCCAAGCGATTGGCTGGTACGTCGACGGCATGAACCTGCGCCGCATCGCGCGCCACCTGGGCGTGGTCCACCAGACAGTCGCCAACTGGGTCACGGCCTACGCCGCGACGCTTCCTGATCTGCCTCCCACTCCGCCAACCGATCGTCAGCATCCCCTGCTCCCAGTCGTGGAGTTGGACGAGTTGTACACCTTCGAGGGGCAAAAAAACTAGGACGGCAATGCGAGCTTGACAGCGCACGGTAGGCTAGAGGGAGAGCCGGCAGGAAGGTAGGACACGAGGAAGCACTGGAGGAAGCGCGGATGGCACGCAGTGGCAGCCGGGCGAGCGCCGTGACGCAGACGTGTGTGCTCACGCCCGAGCGCGCGGACTGCGCCACGTGTGGGCAACGCCTGTGGATCGCCTATCACGAGCATCGGCGCGTCGTGCGGCTAGATGGGGTCTGGGGACTGACGCTGCGGGTGCGCCGCTGCCGCAACCACGCCTGTCCCGCCTATCACCAGGCGTATGTACCCGAGGAGGCAGGGGCCTGGGCGCTGCCGCAAGCCGAGTTCGGGCTGGATGTCATCGCGCTGGTGGGGCAGTTACGCTACCGCGAGCAGCGGAGCGTGCCGCAGATGCATCAGATATTGCAGGCGCGTGGCGTCGAGATTGCCGAGCGCAGTGTGACGGTGTTGCTGCACCGGTATGAGGAGTTGGTGGCGCTGCGGCTGGGCGATGCGACGCGGCTGCGCGAGCGGTTGGCGGCGCAAGGCGGGGTGATCCTGGCGATTGATGGCTTGCAGCCGGATGTGGGGCATGAAGTCTTGTGGGTGTTGCGCGATGTGCGCTCCTGCGAGGTGTTGCTGGCGCGCAGTCTCTTGAGCGCGAGTGAAGGCGACCTGGCGCCGCTGCTGGAGGAGGTGCGCACGGCCCTGAGCGGTGGCGCGGAGAGCGCTTCTCCAGTGATCCCTATTTTGGGCGTGGTCTCGGACGGGCAGCACTCCATTCGCCGTGCGGTCGCCCGCGCGCTGCCGGGGGTCCCCCACCAACTGTGTCAGTTCCATTATCTGCGCGAAGCGGCGCGTCCCATCTTCGAGGCGGACCGGCATGCCAAGAAGGAGCTCAAGAAGCGCGTGCGGGGCGTGCGCCCAATTGAACGGGAGCTCGACGGCCAGACTGGGGCAGAAGCGGAGGCCGTACGGGGCTACTGCCTCGCGATCCGCAGCGCGTTGACCGACGATGGGCGTCCGCCGCTGGCGGCTTCTGGCCTCAAGCTCAAAGCGCGGCTGGAGACGATTGCCGCTTCGCTGGAACGGGTGGAGCCGGGAGGTGGCACAGAGCAGGAGCGCCTGAAAAGGGGCTGAAGAAACTGCTTGCTCGGCTGCGGCGCCTGGTACGCGCCGGGCTGGCGGCCACAGCGGCGTTGTGGCTGCCGATCCAGGCCGCGTATCCCTTTGTGCATCGCGCGGCGCATCTGTTGGCCAATCACGACCGGCTGGAAGCGTCCGACGTGCAACAGGCGTACGCCGCTCTGCTCGACGAGGTGCGCGCCGCACAGCCTGGCTGGGGAACGCTCGCCGCCGCCGCCGCGCACTTCCAGAAGGTGACGACCAGCTACTGGCCCGGTCTCTTCCACTGCTACGCGGTGGCTGACCTTCCCCGCACCAACAACGATCTGGAGCAGTACTTCGGCGCTGCGCGCCATCTCGAACGCCGCGCCACCGGCCGCAAGAGCGCCTCGCCTGCGCTGGTCGTCCGTGGCGCTGTGCGGGTCGTCGCAGCAGTGGCGACCCGCCTCCAGCCACTCACCGCCACCGAGTTGCAGCCAGCTGATCTGCCTGCATGGCGAGCGCTGCGGAGCCAGGTCGAGGCGCGGCATGCGACCCGACGTGCGCAAGCGCGCTTTCGCCGCGACCCACACGCCTACCTGGCAAGCTGAGAGGAGGCCTTCCTCAAGCCTGCTTTGCCGTCCTAGTTTTTTTGGCGGAACAACCGCATGCCAAGCCAGACCAGCAGCGTCATCAATCCCATGCGAAAGATGATCTCCTCACGCACAGCCCCAGCCAGCGCGCCAATGACGTTGAGCCAGAGCGGCGCCGGGGATACGTGCACGCCAAATTGCCCCAGCAACTTCGCCGCGACGATTGCCTGGAGTACGCCGATCAGCGCCCCCGCGAGCGCAGCCAGTGGCGCCGCGCGAAGGAATGTGGCCTTGCCGAGCACATCCCAGCCGATCGCTGGCCCGAGCCAGAGGCCGATGCCCGCGCCGAACGCCGCCAGCGCCATCGCCGCCAGCAGCACTTCCGCCACCAGCGCCAGTGTCAGGTTGATGTGCAAAAACGGCGCCGCCAGCAACTCAGCGCCTTCGAGCGCAACGGAAATCACCACCAGCCAGAAGAAGAGCATCCAGCGAATACGCGGCTTGTGGGCAGTCGGCGCGTTTGCGATGCCAGACGTCACAGGGTACCTGCTTTCTCACATACAATGACTCCTGATCGTAGTACGCCTGGCGGTTACAGCGCGACCTACAGCCGAACAGCGCCAGCCGCGTGCTTGACAGCGGCGGGGCGCCCGTCTATGCTC
>JBDTAI010000075.1:0-7349 GCA_039924685.1 Ktedonobacterales bacterium | reverse complement strand
AACTAACGTTATTCCATCTCCTACGCTTTGGGCTCACATCAGCCAACGATTTTGGTTGGGAGCGGCTGATAGTGTCCACTAGAGGGGCTCCCGCACTTTTGGTGATCGGGCGAGTAACCAGCCAAGGAGTAAGAAACTGTCTGAAAACCCCTCGAAAAGTAGGCGAGCGGAGGGATCGGATATGCTGGAAGGATGTCTACTCTCCGCTCTGCCACTGATCGCAGCGACGCTGAATGGGCGCTGATTCAGCCCATGTTGCCGCCACCACCACCACCTGGACGTCCGCGCGTGCATGCGTGGCGCACGCTTCTCAACGCCATTTTCTACCAACTTCGCACCAGCGGCGCGTGGCGCTTTTTGCCCCGGGAGGGGCCGCCGTGGCAAACGGTCTACCACTATTTTCGCCTGTGGCGACTATTTTCGCCTGTGGCGACTCGATGGGACGTGGGAACGCATTCACACCGCACTCCGCGAACGGGTACGTCAGCGTCTGGGGCGCGATCCGCAGCCCAGCGCGGGCAGCATTGACAGGCAATCGGTCAAGACGACCGGCGTTGGTGGCGCGCGTGGGTTTGACATGGGCAAGCAGACCAACGGCCGCAAGCGCCATGTGCTGGTGCTGGTGGATATCGCGGGACTCCTGCTCACAGTCACCGTGCATGCCGCTGACATCATGGATCGCGATGGCGTCACATTGCTACTCACCCAGGATATTCCGCAGGTCTTTCCCCGTCTGCGCCACATCTGGCTGGATGGCGGCTATAACGGCAAAGACCAGGGCAAGAACTGGATAGCGCAGACCTTCGGCTGGACGGCGCAGAGCGTTCAGCATCCGCCCCGTCGCGCGAGAGTCTGGGTTCCAGGCGACATTCCCCCTGACGAGATTGACTGGGCGAAGTACACGGCGCCGTCGGGCTTTCGTGTGCTGCCACGTCGCTGGGTCGTCGAACGCACCTTTGCCTGGCAAGGGCAAAACCGCCGACTCAGCAAGGACGATGAGCGCCTTTCACCGACCAGCGAAGCGCTCATCGACATCGCCATGCTCCGCCTCATGTGCGTCGGCTCGCTCGCTTCTAACGGGTTTTCAGACAGTTTCTCATTCAGCGATACCGCCTATCTCATGGGTGGCGTCGAGGAGATCAGCAATAGTGCCGTCACCAAATACCTCGGTGTGGCGGGTCTGCCACAGGCGATCCGCGTCGGCACAAGCGGGCACACTCAACTACCTGGCCAGTGATGGGCTGGGCAGCGTCTCGGAGGCGCTCGATGGCAGTGGCAATGTGACCGCCGCCCAACTCTACACGCCCTATGGCCAGACGCGCTACACGTCGGGAACCATGCCGACCAGCAAGGGCTTCACCGGCCAACGGGCGATGCAATGGCGGCATGACCTGACAGTGGACGACGCCACCTTGCCTGAGACCCTGCAGTTCCTGCGCTTCGCCATCGAGCAAAGCGAACATGCCGGACGACTCCGCTAGCTGCTGCTCCTGATCGCCTCGCTCTCCCACTCTCTCGCCTTATACGCTCTGCTTGTGCAGTCGCCTGTCCTGAATCCCAACTCCGCGCTTGCCTCATCCTTGACGCCTGTGCTATCATTCAAGTGTAACCCCGCCCCAGGGGGTATGGGTGAGAGGAGCAAAACATGCAGGCTGACCGGCAAGACATTCTCAAACGGCTGAACTATATCGAGGGACACCTGCGCGGCATCCGCAAGATGGTCGAGGACGATGTGTACTGCGTGGACATCCTGCGCCAAACTTTCGCCGTGCGCAAGGCTATCGAAAAAATGGAGGCGCTGATGCTCGAACAGCACCTGCACCACTGTGTGCCGAAGGGCATCAAGGAGGGACGCGAGGCGCAGGTGATTGACGAGCTGGTGCAACTCTACAACCTGGCGGGTGTGCGCGGCGGCGTGCTGGACGACAGGCCAGCCGACTCCAATGACGCGAATGACGCCGATGCAGTGAAAACCGACACGGAAGCGACCGCACGCTAGGGGCCGCTCTCGGCAATGAATTGCCGGAGTACGGGCGGGACGGGACTGAAGTCCCCATCAAGGGCGGCGATTGGGATATGAGGGATACCGATCATGGCAGACATACAGGAACGCAGTGTGATGGAGCAGACGGAAGCTCCAGCCGCGACCACGACTACACAGGCGACGCTTGCAGTGGAGGGGATGACCTGCGCCTCATGTGCGCTGCGCATCGAGCGGGGGCTGAAGAAGATTCCAGGCGTCGCCGAGGCCAGTGTCAATCTGGCGACCGAGCGCGCCGCTGTGCGCTACGATCCGGCGACCACCACGGTAGACGATCTGCTGGCGAAGGTGCGCGCCGTCGGCTACGATGCGAAGCCGCTGGTGGCGGCGCATCCCACCACTCCAGACACGGCGGCTAGTGCGCCGACCGTCGCTTCTGGTGAACATATGGGCGGCGATAGTGACACTACTGATGTCGCCGATGAGCAAACGCTGCGCCGTCAACAGGAGTTGATCGAGCGACGCAACAAGCTGCTGGTCGGTGTAGCGCTCACCGTGCCAGTCGTCATTCTGGCAATGTTTTTCATGGATCGTTTCCCTGGCGAGAACTGGCTGCTGCTGGCGCTCACCGCGCCGGTCTGGGGCTATGTCGGCTGGGACTTCCACCGCGTCGCGCTCCGTGTGCTGCGCCATTTCGGCGCCAACATGGATGTGCTGGTGAGCCTGGGTTCGACGGCAGCATTCCTGATGAGCGTGGTCGCCACACTTGCGCCGCAGGTCGTCGGCGCTACCACCTTCTATGACACCACTGCGCTGATCATCACGCTAATCTACCTGGGTAAATATCTTGAGGCGCGCGCGAAGGGACAGACCAACGCGGCGCTCAAGCGGCTGGTCGGCCTGCGCGCCAACACGGCCCATGTCATCCGCAACGGGCGCGAGGTGGACCTGCCACTGGCGCAGGTTATCGTTGGCGACGAACTGCTCGTGCGCCCCGGCGAGAAAATCCCGACCGATGGCGTGGTGATCGGCGGCGCCTCCTCGGTGAATGAATCCATGCTGACGGGCGAAAGCCTTCCAGTGGAGAAGCAGGTTGGTGAGACGGTGATCGGCGCAACCGTCAACTCGACGGGCATGCTGCGAGTGCGCGCGAGCAGCGTCGGCGCCGACACGATGCTCTCAGGCATCATCCGGCTGGTGGAGCAGGCGCAAGGCTCGAAGGCGCCGATCCAGCGGCTGGCCGATACCGTAGCAGGCGTCTTCGTTCCCGCTGTGCTGGTGATCGCCGCGCTGACGCTGATCGGCTGGAGCGTCGCGGGCTATGTTTTTGGCTTCACGGTCAGCCCTGTTATGGGCAGCATGAGCGCGACGAGTCCGTGGATTGTGGCGCTGGTGGCGGGAATCGCAGTGCTGGTGGTGGCCTGCCCCTGCGCGCTGGGTCTGGCGACGCCGACAGCGATTATGGTTGGCACAGGTCAGGGCGCCGAGCAGGGCGTATTGATTAAGGGCGGCGAAAGCCTGGAACGTCTGCAAGCCGTCAACGTCGTGCTGCTCGACAAAACAGGCACAATCACACGCGGCAAGCCGGAACTGACTGATGTAGTGGTCGCTCCCAACGCATCCTTCACCGCAAGCGAATTGCTGCGGCTGGCGGCGCTGGCTGAGAATGCCTCGGAGCATCCGCTGGCGCGGGCCATCGTTGCAGGCGCGCAGGAACGTGGCGTATCGTTCGATGGTGCGCAGGTTGAATCGTTCAACGCCATCCCCGGTGGCGGCATCTCCGCGCGCATCGAGGGACACGACGTGCTGATTGGCACGGTCAAACTACTGGCCGCACAGGGCCTCGGCGAAGCGCAACTGGCGCCGCTGACCGAGACGCTGGACACGCTGGCAGGCGCGGGCAAGACGCCGATGCTGGTAGCGTTGGATGGCGCAGTCGCAGGAACGCTGGCGGTGGCTGATACCGTCAAGGTCGGCTCCGCAGAGGCAGTGGCCCGGCTGCAACGCGATGGCGTCGAGGTGTGGATGATCACCGGCGACAACCGGCGCACGGCTGAGGCAGTTGCGGCGCACGTCGGCATTCCAGCCGCGCAGGTGCTGGCCGAGGTCTTGCCGGGCGAGAAGGCGGCGCAGGTGGCGAAGTTGCAGCAGGCGGGCAAGATCGTCGCCTTTGCCGGTGATGGCGTCAATGACGCCCCTGCGTTGGCCCAGGCGGATGTCGGCATTGCGATGGGAACCGGAACAGACATTGCGATGGAGGCGGCGGATGTGGCGCTGGTCAAGGGAAACCTGCGCAGCATCGCTGTGGCGCTCGACCTCTCACGCGCGACAATGCGTATCATCCGGCAAAACCTGTTCTGGGCCTTCGCCTACAACACCGTGCTGATTCCGGTGGCGATATTCTCGCCAGCGATCCCGCTTTTGCAGCAGAACGCGCCAATCTTCGCGGCGGCGGCGATGGCGCTCTCATCAGTGACAGTGGTGAGCAACTCGCTGCGGCTGCGGCGCTTCGGGCGCTGGCAGGAGCGGAGCAACGAGCACACGCAATCACCAACCGTGGTGAGTCTCGAGCCTGTCGCCCAGGCGGCGTAATTCGATAGAGCATGAGGCGCACCTGGGGTTGACGTCGATCGTCATCCGCATGCTGAGCCGTCAAAAACAACAGTTCGACGATCATGTAGACAGGAAAGAGGTGTTCTTCCAATGACTGCCACACAAGAAACCGTACTCTCGGTTCCCGACGTAAGCTGCGAACACTGTGTCAAGACGATTGACGGCGCACTGGGCGCACTGCCGGGCGTCGAGTCGGTGGCGACCGACATTCCCAGCAAGACGGTCACGTTGCGCTTCGATCCCGCTCAGGTCTCGCTGGACAGGATCGAGGCCGTGCTGGACGACGCGGGCTACACCATCGCCAAATAGCTCCCGCTAGCGACGGTCGGCAAAAAATCCAGCCAGCCAAATAACCACAACTGGGTGGGCCATCTGGGGCAAACACGCCTCCGGTGGCCTACTTTTCTTTACGCCCGATCTGTCCGCTGTTTGCTCTCGTATTCGGCGTGACAATCAGGTATACTGCTGCCCAGAGAAGGCAGGGAGCCTTCTTCTGCGGCGGAGCTGGTGTTCGTCGCAGTGTCCCGTGTGTTGTCAGCGCCGTCAACTGCACAAACGATTGCGCGCACCCTACAGAAAGAAAGAGAAATACCTATGCGTGTCGCCGAATGCCCCATCTGTCACGAGCAACTCGAAGGCGAGAACAATCAGGAGCTTTTCAGGAAGGGCCGCGCCCACGCCGATGAGAAGCATGCCGACATGCAGATCACCGACGAACAGATTCAAGCCGTTCCCGCGCGTGACGCCTGATTCCCTTGCCTGATAGCAGGCTATATCGTTCCCTGTGACGCCGGACAAGCTGCACATGCCATCTCGTCCGGCGTTGTGTCTATCATGTCTACCAGCCCTCTCGCGCCTGCCAGTCCGCCAGGATGGCTTGCGTCTGAACTTCATGCTCGCGATAGTGATCCGTCAGCCAGCCCGCAATATCGGCGGCTGAGGTGGGATAGGGCTCTGCGCCTTCCGTGTAGATCACCGGGGCCGTGCGCCGAAATGTTGTGTCATCGAGCGCGTCAAGCCGATGACGCGCCTGTTGGTGCGCCGCCTCTAGCTCTGCAAGGATGCGTGGCCGGTCGGTTCCCGTAGGGCGCTCCGCTACCAGACGCAGATGCTGCTGCTTCAGCGTGGCATCGTGTGCGCCATTTGCGTTCAGATCGAGGGAAGCAAAGTCGGTTGCGAGCATGCGGTCGAGCTGCGCAATATAGTTGTGCAATGGGTCTTGCAGATGGATTGGCAGCGCGCCAAGCGCATACTCATCGCCCTCCGGTACGTAAGGAAGCGCGTCGTCTGGCGCGGCGCGAAACGCCAGCAAGAACGCCGCATATGCCTCATCAAAGGCAGCCAACACTGCGGCACATGTTGGCGTGATAGATACGTCGCCCATGAGTGGTCCTCACTTTCTACGACCTCTATATAGCGCGACAGGTTGAGCAGTCAAGCCCGCGCCAGTTCGCAAGCAGGCTTCAGGTCTCGATGGGCTTATCCGTCCGTGTACCCCATTCAGCCCAGGAGCCATAGTACACGCGCACATTGGGATACCCCAACAGATACTTCAAGCTAAACGCCACCTCGCTCGCCCGATTACCTATGGTGCAATAGGTGACGACGCTGCGTTCGGGGACCAGTCCGCAGGCCAGGAACAACTTCCGCAACGCTGCTGCGTGCTTGAAAGCGCCGTCTTCCGTGCGCAAACGGTCAATGCCCAGATGGACGGCGCCAGGGATATGACCGGGGCGACCTGCGTCTTCCGTGGCGCCCGACGGCCAGAACCGCTCCCCTGCAAATTCGGCGTCCGAGCGTACATCGAGGATGATAGGGCCATCTGCATGGAGAACGTCTTGCAGCACATCCAGCGGCGCGATCATCTGTGTGACCATCTCTTTTGGAAGCGCGTAGGTAGATGTCGCTGGCTTGGGGAGATATGTCGTCCAGGGCAGCCCTGCGTCGCGCCAATCTCCCCGTGTTCCATTCAGCATCAGCACGCGCTCGTGCCCATATGCCTTCAGGAGCCAGAAGCCAAGATAGGAGCCATAACTGTAGAAGACAACTATGGCGTTGGGCGTGAGACCAGACCTGCCACACAGTGCTTCGAACTCTTCGCGATCCAGCGGACTATAGTCGGCATGGCGCATGTCGGCGTATGCGTTCCAGAGGATCGCTCCAGGGATATGGCCTTGCTCATATGCCGCTCGGCTGACATCAACCTCGACAATACGAACACCTGGAGCGTCGAGATGCTCCGCAAGCCATGCCGATTCGACGAACAGGTCCACCTCGTCCGCACGGACTTCACTGCCAGCCTGAATAGACATGTTCCTCATCACGTCACCTTGCCTCCTTTGCGTTGTGCAGCACGGTTATGCGATTTCGGCGCCTGACACGCCTGACTATCTGGCGGAATTCACAAAGGCGGTGATGGCGCCATCATGCCACTCAGGGTCGCTTTCGAGCAGGGCGCGTATCTTTTGATAGCGGGCATCCTGCGCGGCGCTCTGGGCGTTAGTATCATAGGCGGCTTTGTTCTCGAAGATTACCGCCATGTAACACTCATTCGGGTTGGCGTCCGACTGATAGGTGTAGGTTGCTACGAATCCAGGCACGTTGAGCGCCGTGAAATCACGCAACTGTTGGGCAAGCTGGTCTTGTGCGCCAGATTTGAGGTTCATACGTGCGACTGTTCCATACATGGGATGTTACCTTGCTCTTTCTTCTCACTGTCATCCTTTGAAAGCGCGCATTTCTGCGCTGTGTGGCG
>JBDTAI010000074.1:0-4860 GCA_039924685.1 Ktedonobacterales bacterium | reverse complement strand
CAGACGCCGGGGCGGCGACGACAAACGGCGCTTCCGTATCAGCACTTGTAGCTCCGTTAACGCCACCGATGACAGGTTGCGGCGGCGTGAAGTACATCGCCCAGACCACACGCAGATAGTAGAACATGCCCAGCACGCTGCTAAGGATGCCAACCGTTGCCAGGTCGAGGTGATTGCCAACGATGGCGGCGTAGAAGACGTAGTATTTGCCGATCAGCCCAGCGCCAAAGAGGCCCGACAGTCCAAACAGCAGGATTGCCATCCCCGCCGCCAGCCCCGGACGCCGCCGCGCCAGCCCGGCGAAGTCATCCAGTGTTGTGCCGAGGCCGTCGTTGCGCTCCACCGCCAGCACCACGCCAAACGCGCCGATGTTCATGACGGCATAGACGCCGAGGTAGATCAGCAGCGAGGCTAGCGCCCGTTGTGTATCGGTCGCCACGGCCACCAGCATATAGCCCGCGTTGGCGATGCTCGAATAGGCCAGCATGCGCTTTACGTCGCGCTGTGTCACCGCCAGCAGATTGCCGCCAACCATCGTCAGGATCGCCACCGCCCAGAAGATCGGCGCCCACTTGGCCGACTGCGGACTGAGCGCATAGAAGAAGACCCGGATCAGTCCCATGAACGCCGCCACCTTTGTGCCGACTGACATGAAGGCCGTGACCGGCGTGGGGGCGCCAACATAGACATCCGGTGTCCACGCCTGAAAGGGAACCGCCGAGACCTTGAAGCAGAAGCCGACCGCCATCAGCCCAAGCCCGGCCAGCAGCAGCGGGCCATAGCTATCGGTTAGCGCCAGTGCGTGATGAGTCACGAAGTCGCGGATGCCCGCCAGCGCTGTCGCGCCGGTCGCGCCATAGGTCAGCGCCATGCCATAGAGCAGGAAGGCCGAGGCGAACGAACTGAGGATGAAATACTTCATGCCCGCTTCCTGCGAGCGGTCGCGGTCCTGCGCCAGCGCGCACAGCACATAGAGCGCCAGTGAAAGCACTTCCAGACCGACGAAGATCGTCATCAGGCTGATCGCGGCGGACATCAGCATCATGCCCAGCGCCGCCAGTAGCAGCAGCGTGTAGTATTCGCCCTCGCGGGTGATCCGCTGACGTTCGAGATAGCCGGGCGAGTAGAGCAGGCCCAGCCCGACGGAGAACAGGATGATGAAGTCGGCCACCAGCGCGATCTTGTCGTCGCTGACCATATTGTAGAAAGCCGCGCCGCCATCGCCGTTGACATAGAGCACGCCCGCCGCGATCGCCGTAGCGATCACACCAAGCAGCCCCACTGCCGCCAGCCAGCCCTTGCGGCCATTGGGCGTGATGAGGTCCGCCAGCATCACCAGCAGCGCGGCGCCAAAGAGGATCAACTCCGGCAGAATACGGAGCCAGTCCGCGCCGGTCGGCGTATAGGTAAATGGCGCACTGCCAGCCAGGCCACCCATGATCTTACTTCCTCACATATATGACATGCTGCCCGTTTGATGCGGCCAGTGGCCTGCCCGTGTGTGCGTTGGCGCCGGTACGCGCCAGGATCGGCGTCACCGATGGCTCGATGCGCACAGTCAGCACGCCGGGCACGATGCCCAGGCCGATGATCAGCACAAGCAGCGGCAGCAGGATCAGCGCCTCGCCCCATCGCAGATCGGGTAGCGCCATGCCACTTGTTATAGTCTCAGTTCGCGCCGCGCCACGTCGTCGGGATGCGCGTGCAGGGGCGCGTGTTTCGCCAGCCGCCAGCGCCTCGGCCACCACGCCGGTTGTGGGCGCCGGACCCTCCATCACGCCCTGGAAGAAGCGCAGCATATACCACGCCGCCGGAATCACCACCAGCGTCGCCAGCGCGCCAAAGCGCCAGTCTGCGTGGAAGGCGCCGAGAAAGGCCAGAAACTCGCCAGCAAAGCTGTTCAGTCCCGGCAAACCCAGCGCCGCCAGCGCGACGATCAGAAAGACCGTCGCAAGCCAGGGCAGCCGCGTCGCCAGTCCGCCGAAGCTCGCCAGCGAGCGGTTGCCGGTGCGCCCCTCGATGAACGCCGCGATCAGGAAGAGCGCCGCGATGATCACGCCATGATTGACCATCTGCACGACCGCGCCCTCGATGCCCTGATAGTTCAGCGCGAAGATCGCCAGGATGATCACGCCCATATGGCTGACGCTGACATACGCCAGTAGCCGCTTGAAGTCCTGCGCCACCAGCGCCTGCACCGCAAAGTAGAGGATGCCGATCACCGCCAGCGCCGAGATCAGCGGCGTGAACTCGCGCGCCGCCTGTGGAAAGAGTGGCAGGCAGAAGCGCAGCATACCATAGACACCAGCTTTGGCCATCACCCCCGCGATCAGCACGACCACAGGCGCGGGCGACTCGCCATAGGCATCGGGGACCCAGCTATGCAGCGGGAACAACCCCGACTTGATGGCGAACGCCGCCATGAACGCCAGAAACAGCCAGCCCTGCGCGCCAGCCGGAACACCCAGCGTGAGCAGCGTTGTCAGGTCCAGCGTATAGGCCGCGCCGGTCCCCTGCGTGACGATGGCGCCGATGGCGATGATCGCCACCAGCATCAGCAGCGAACCGACAGCGGTATACAGCACGAACTTGATGGCGGCATAGGCGCGTCGCTGCCCGCCGAACGAGCCAACCAGCAGATAGGCCGGAATCAGCATCAGTTCCCAGAAGATGTAGAACAGGAACAGGTTGGTCGCCAGAAAAACGCCCTGCATGCCGAACGAGAGCAGCAGCAACAGCGTCAAGTATTCCCGTGAGCGTGTCCCCTGCCGCGCCACGGTGGGATAGCAGGCGCCCAGCGCCACCAGTGTCAGCAGCGCATTGAGGCCGAGCAGGAAGAGGTTGATGCCGTCCACACCCAGCGTGTAGTTCACGCCGACATCCGGCAGCCACGGCGCCCGCTCGACGAACTGGAAGCCGTTTTGCTGCGTCGAGAACTGGGTAATCAGCCAGAGCGCGGCGACCAGATCGGCCAGCGCAAAGAGCAGCGCCCAGCCCCAGCCCGCCAGACGTGGCAGGGCGGCGGCTCCCAGCGCGCCCAGCAGCGGCAGCCAGAGGATCACGCTCAGTATCGGAAATGATGTCGTCATGTTCGATGTATCCAGTGTTGTCGGGCCTCGGCACTGAAGTGCCAGAGCACGGACGGACGGCGGGCGCAAGCCCGTTTATGGGCGCATGATTGCGTACAACAGGAAGAGCGCCGCGCCCAGGAAGATCAGCAGCGCATAGTTGCGCGCATAGCCAGTTTGCAGACTGCGCAGGCTATCGCTCAGGCCGCTGAAGAAGCCACCGACGCCGCGCGAACCACCGTCCAGCGTCTCATCCTCAAGCCCTGTGTGCAGCGTGTGGCCAAGCGCCACAATTGGCCTGACGATCACTGCGTCGTAGAGGTCGTCCACATAGTAGCGACGGCGCAGGAACGTGATCAGCCCGTTGGCCGACTCATCCGCAACCGGCACAGTGGTCACGCGCCCATAGCGCAGATATGCGATGGCGATACCGGCGAGCGCGAAGACGAGTCCAGCGGCCAGTGAAATCCAGAACAGCGTGGGCGAGAGGTCTTTTGCTCCCAGTGTGGCGGGCGAGAGGAAGCCCTGGAACCAGTTGGCGAGTGGTGTGCCATACGCGCCGCCGACCAGCGAGAGCAGCGCCAGAATGCCCATCGGCGCCAGCATCGCCAGCCCCGGCTCATGCACATTCGCCAGCGGATCGCGTCCGTTCCCCCCGGCTCTATGCCCGCCGTGCGCCGCCACTGGACCGCCGCGATAGCTGCCGAAGAAGACGACGAAGATCAGCCGGAAGATGTAGAAGCCGGTCAGCCCCGCCGTCACCAGCCCGATGCCATAGAGCACATACCATGACGGATCGCCGCTGGTGGTCGCCTGTTCCAGCACCGCGCCGAGGATCGCGTCTTTGCTCCAGAAGCCCGCGAAGGGAAAGATCGCCGCCAGCGCCAGCCCACTCGCCAGGAAGCAGTAGAACGTCGTGGTGAGCTTGCCGCGCAGGCCGCCCATCTTGCGAATGTCCTGCTCGCCGCCCAGCGCATGAATCACCGCGCCCGCGCACATGAAGAGCAGCGCCTTGAAGTAGGCGTGCGTCGTCAGATGGAAGATGCCCGACGTGAAGCCACCCGCCGCCTCGCCCATGAACATATAGCCAAGCTGGCTCATCGTCGAATAGGCCAGGATGCGCTTGATGTCGGTCTGCGCGCAGGCAATCGTGGCGGCGAAGATCGCCGAGAGGCCACCCACTGCGCCAACGACCGCCAGCGAGACGGGAACCGCGCTGAAGAGCAGCGCGCAACGAGCGACGAGATACACGCCCGCCGTCACCATCGTCGCCGCATGGATCAGCGCGCTTACCGGCGTCGGCCCCTCCATCGCGTCGGGCAGCCAGACATGCAGCGGCAACTGCGCCGATTTGGCCGCGCACGCCACGAACAGCAGCAGTGTGATCGCCGTCAGGATGTTGCTATCCACAGGAGTGGTCGAGTGCAGCACGTTCGCATAGGCCAGCGACCCGCCAAAGGCGCCGTAGATCAGGAAGATGGCGATCATCAGGCCGAAGTCGCCGATCACGTTGACCACGAAGGCTTTGCGCGCGGCGGCGACCGCTGTGGGGCGTGTATACCAGAATCCGATCAGCAGGAACGAGGCGAGGCCGACACCGGCCCAGCCCACCAGCAGGAACAGGAAGTTATCGGCGGCCACCAGCAGCGCCATCGCCAGCACAAACAGGTTGAGGAAGGCGAAGAAGCGCCAGTAGCCGCTATCATCCGCCATGTAGCCAATCGAGTAGATGTGGATCAACAGGCCCACGCCCGTCACGATCAACAGCATGATCGCCGAGAGTTGGTCGGAG
>JBDTAI010000073.1:0-11854 GCA_039924685.1 Ktedonobacterales bacterium | reverse complement strand
ATAGCAGGTTCCGCCAACCTGGGCAACTGATCGCGTACCGTAGTCCTATGCCAGTCCTATGCCAACGCGCTTTCCGAGTCGCTTGCGGTCGTCCACAACGCCACGATGTGTACCCAGAGGTATACGCCAGCCAGATGACTAGCCGATGGAATCCCAGTGGAATCCCAGGTCGTCTCGTGGGAGCCGCTTTTGCTGTCGCATGTTATGTGCCGGATATGCGCCGGGCCCTCAGTGTCGCATAGATAACAACGCAGCAGGGCAACGTATGGCAATGCGGGGCAAAAAGAAACGCGCCCTTTCATCAGCAGAAGGCGCGTGTGCGGCGCGTGTTTGAAGCGCTTGGGATGAGATGAATAGCCTGAGTGGTTTGCATAGAACCACTGGTGGGTGGTACTGGACTTGAACCAGTGACCTCGTCGGTGTGAACGACGCGCTCTGCCGACTGAGCTAACCACCCATGTGCTGTTTCGGCGACGTTTCGGCAGCGGAACAAGTTCGTTTAGTTGTAGATGCCCGACCCATCTTGCGGTAGCGCCGGACGCTCTAAGAGAATACCACGCGCTGGGCGCTCCGTCAACCACAAAGAAGCGCTGTTTATCCACAGAGCGGCGTTTTTGTGAACAGCAGATGTGGATAACCGTCGCGCTGACGCATACCTCGCCCCGGCGCCGATACACACAGAACACCCTGAAGAGCAGCGTGAAGAACAGGGCAGGGCTAACCGTGATTCTACTGTGATGGTGGCGCCGCTACTGGCTGCGCGTGTTCATCCGGCGGGAACAATTCACGCTGGTTTCACGTCCCGGCGTGGATAAACTGCCACAAAGTGTGGACAACTGGCGCTGGATGTGCATAACTCGCCCATGTCATCGGCCTTCCCGCCCGCCTCCATTTCGCGCTGAAAGCAGGCTAAAGAGAGAACAATGTCGAGAACAAAGACGAGAACAAAAGCAGCATATCCCGCTGTCAAAACACCCCAATGCATGTCTGAATCTCGCCCAACACATGCACAGCATATGTGGATAACCCTGTGGATATGTCGAGCGGTTTGTGGATAACTCGTGAGAATACCAGACACGATATGCGCATTGACGTACATATCATGGGGCGGCCTGGTGTTCGCCACCGGCGCCGCTGCACGGGTGTGGACAACCCTGTGGACAAGTGCGTATAGGATGCGGATAGCGTGTGGAGAACCGGCGAATTTGGTTGAGCGGCAGACGACCACCATCCACAGACACTGTGGATAGCTACGTGGATAGATTGGGGATGCTGTGGACAGCCCACCAGTGTTATCCACAACCATCCACATTTCGCCCCGGTTTATCCCAACGTTGCCCGCACTCTATCAACACGCCTCAAGCTGCTGTCCACATCATCCACAGCGGCGTTCCTGCCAGGCCAACCCAGACACCATACAGGGTGAGCGGCGTCTATCATCACGTTATCCACGCGCTCTCCACAGGCTCCGGCACTTATCCCCACTATCCACAGCCCCTATGACTATCTACTACGATCTTTCTTTATCTATATATTGATCTGATCTCTGATCTGGAGAGGAGAAAGCATCTTCAGGTCAACGCATCATGCCATCGAAAAGTTATCCACGCCCATATGCTGCACGCGCCGCTGAACACCTGCGTGAATGGTGTTTCAAGAAAGTTGTCTCAAGCGCCATATAGAAACCTGACAGACAACGTGAAGGCCGCGTCTCTTTGGGGGAAACACGACCTTCACCGGGAGGGGGAGGAGGAGATTTTTGGTGGAGTTCTCTCTCTGCCCATAATATATATCACAATGCGACACATATCATCAGGTGAATACCTGATTCCATCTGTCAGGTATTCACCTGAGAACGAGCATCAACGTCAACAGGGCCACCGCGCTCACCGGCGCGAGGAGCCGCCACGTCGGGCGTTTGTGTTATGTGTGCCATGGGTATTGGGTTTACCCTTCTTGCTCTTTCCTTCATCGAGTTCCTCTTTCTGGCGGGCGCGGAACTCCATACGTATCGCCGTTCCCTCGAAGCCGAAGATGTCGCGTAGCTGGTTTTCGAGATAGCGGCGATACGAGAAGTGCATCAGTTCAGGGTCATTGACGAAGAAGATGAAGGTGGGCGGCGTGATGTCGGCCTGGGTGGCGTAGTAGAGCTTCAGCGGCGCCTGCTGTGTCACCGGCGGACGATGGCGCTGCACGGCGGTCCGCACGACATCATTAAGCTGCGGCGTCGGCACGCGAATCGTGCGAGTCTCGAAGATGCGTAGCGCATGATCGAGGATCGTTTCGACGTGGTAGCGTGTCTTGGCAGCGGCGAAGACCACCGGCGCATACGGCATGAACTTGAAGCGTTCCTTGACGATGCCGATGAACTCCTGCGCGTCGGTCTTCTCATCCACCGGCGCCAGCGCGCCAGGGGTCAGCGAGATGATCTCGGCATCGGCGCGTTCGCGTTCGGCGCGCAGCGCCTCGCGCACGAGGTCCCACTTGTTGATGACGATGATCACCCCTTTGGCGGCCTCGTTGATATAGCCCGCCACATGCGTATCCTGGGCGGTAATGCCCTCCATGCCGTCAACCATCAGCACAGCCACGTCACAGCGGTCTATCGCCCTGTCAGCGCGCAGGACGCTATATTTTTCGACGCCCGGCCCGATATGCCCGCGCCGCCGGATGCCCGCCGTGTCAATCAGCACGATGCGCTGACCCTTGTACTCCACTATGGTATCTATCGTGTCGCGGGTGGTGCCAGGGATGTCACTGACGATCACACGGTCCTGTTTGAGGATGGCGTTGACCAGCGACGACTTGCCGACGTTGGGGCGTCCGACGATGGCGATCCTGGGCAGACCTGCATATTCATCGGCCTCTTCGTCGTCCTTTGCATCGGGCAGCAGATCGGTGACGGCGTCGAGCAGGTCGCCAGAGCCGGTTCCCGATGTGGAGGAGAGGGTGATCGGATCGCCCACGCCCAGCGCATAGAACTCGACGGCATCCTGGCGGCGGGTGGGATTATCGGCTTTGTTGGCGCCCAATACGACTGGCTTGCCGGAGCGCCGCAGCACCTCGGCCACCTCGGTATCGGCCTCCGTGGCGCCGCTTCTGGCATCCACCAGAAAGATGATCACGTCGGCTTCTTCGATGGCCAGCCGCACCTGGGCATTGATGCGTCCACTGAAGTCGTTGTCCTCTCCTAGTTCGAGACCGCCAGTGTCAATCAGCGTGAAGGTGCGCCCATTCCACTCGGCGTCAGAATAGATGCGGTCGCGGGTGGTGCCGGGTATGTCTTCGACGATGGCGAGCCGCTCGCCGATCAGTTTGTTGAAGAGAGTGGACTTGCCGACGTTGGGGCGTCCAACAATGGCGACGAGCGGTTTCATAGCGTGTCTATCCTTTGCTGCTGGCTATCCTCAGCATATGTGTGTAGCGTCTGGCTGTAGGGCGCGTGGCGTGCGCCCACATCTTGCGCATGTCGTACCCAGGGGTCACGTTCTAACACGCTATTGTACCATGTTTGCGCGCCTGCTTCGTCAGGCTGGTCCGTCGCCATATGAATCAAGATGCAATCAATCTTGCGCAGCGCAGGGGGCGCTGGTGAAAACGCTGATTCTGCGCTATCCCTCATGGTCGTTCACACTCCTCGCGTTCGGGCGCGCCTCATCTCTCGTGGTAGAATAGTGCTTGTTGTCAGGTCGTGTCAGGTCGTGTCAGGTCGAAAGAGCTACGAAGAATTACAGGGTAAGGTGAAGATATGAAATTTCATGCCATCATCCAGCTTGGCGGCAAAACCGCCACGGGTATCCAGGTTCCCGATGAGGTCGTTGCGGGGCTCGGATCGAACAAACGCCCATCGGTGCGTGTCACGATCAATGGCTACACCTATCGCAGCACCGTGGCGACGATGAGTGGTGTGTTCATGCTGCCAGTCAGCGCAGAGGTGCGCGCGGGCGCAGGCGTCGCCGCCGGTGATGAAGTGGATGTTGACATCGAACTCGATACCGAACCCCGTGAGGTGGATGTGCCAGCCGATTTTGCGGACGCCCTGGCCACGGACACCGACGCCAAACGATTCTTCGAGGGGCTGTCATATAGCAACAAGCGGCGCTTTGTTTTGGGCATCGAGGACGCCAAGACCGCCGAGACACGGCAGCGCCGCATCGCCAAAGCGATCAGCACGTTGCGCGAGGGGAAAATCTAGCTGCTACTGAGGCAGACCAACGCATCTCGTCACAATTTCGCCAATGGCGTCTCCATCCGTTAAGATCGTCGCATAGATGTCCCTATAGTGGTCATTGCGCCAGAAGGCGAAGATACGCGCAGTCTCCGTTGCGCCGACGACTTCAAGTAGCGCCTGCATTTCCAGAAAGCAGACGACATAGTGTACATAACTGGCATACTCATTGCGGGCGCCTTGTGGATAGCCCACTGGCGGATGTGGATGACGTTGTCGCAACGCCGCGATAGCCTGCTCCATACCTTCCTGTCGGTCCTCAACGAACCAGTGTAACTTGCTCATGCAAATACGTCGCCAGCAGTAACCCATCATCGTCGAGGTGACGTGCATGCAGCGTCAGCGTTGGGTGGCTATGGGGAATCGTCTGCTGGTCAATCTCTATCGCAGAGGTGAAGCGCCAGCGGCTCAGGTCATAACGTTGCAGCAGCGTGAGCAACTGGGAGCTGGTCACCAGCTCATCCGCCGAGCCATGCGCGAAGCGGAGGGTAAGCAGTTGTTCGCCTATAGCAGTGTCTCCTCTTTGCCAGTTTCATCATGTGCGATAATAGTATCATCGTCGTATATGTCTCTAGAGGACGAGCAGTGAGGTGGCCGTTGATAGTAGATGAATTGCGACAGGCGATTGAAGTTGCGCAACAGCAGTCTGAGATCGTTCAGCGCCACATTGCTGAGATGATTGCGTTTGCCATTGAGGAAGCGCAATGGGATGATCTGGTAAGTACGCCAGAATCACAGGCGTTTCTTGCGCAGCTTGCCCAGGAGGCCCGCGAGGCAAACGGCACGGCGCGCGATCTCAATGAACTGCTATGATCTCAAAGACATCGCCGCGTTTTCGGGCATTGTATCAGGCGTTACCGGCTGATATTCGAGAGCAGGCCCGCGCCGCCTATCGTCTCTTCAAGGCAGAACCCGCGACATGGAAGCCTGCAATTCAAGCGCATAAGCCCCAACGATACGACGCTCTACTCGGCGCGTGTCGGCGCACATTACCGTGCTATAGGCAGCCTCGATGGAGAAATAATCACCTGGACCTGGATTGGGTCGCACGATGACTACAATGCGGTCACGAACCCCAAACGAAAAGCGAATCTTCAGCCATAAAAGCAGCACTCTTCCCTCTATCGCTCACCTGCCAGCTTGTCGGCGGCGCGGGTCGTCTCGGGCAGGCGATAGCCGCGCAGGCAGGCCAGCACCACCGCCACCGCCGTCTCGAGGTCCGTTTTGTAGCCGCGTGAGATGAAGAGCGGATTGGTGCGTGGCTTGGAGCGCAAGACCACACCAATCCGCTCGCCGTGGTCCAGCAGCGGCGAACTGTCGCCTTTGTCTGGTCCTGGCTCGGTGTACTTGCCGATCAGGCGGCTCTTGGCGCAGCCGATGGCGGGGATATTGGCCAGCAGTCCCAGGTGGCAGGCCAGCCCGAAGCGGCGCGGGTGCGCGTACCCCTGGCCATCGCAGATCAGCAAGTCGGGTGGACGTGTCAGCTTCGCCAGCGCATCGAGCGCCACGGGAACCTCGCGGAACGAGAGTAGTCCCGGCACATAGGGAAAGACACTGCTATGCGTTGCGGTAACGCGCTCGATCTCGACCAGTTCCGGGAAGGTGAAGACGACGATAGCCGCTCGCCCGATGTCGGTATACGAGGCGTCAACGCCTGCAACGGTGTGAATGTCGGCCAGCGTCACACTTGGCGCCTGCAAGGCCAGCGGCGCCAGCCGTCGCTGGATGGCTATTGCCTCGGCTGGCGTCACATCCCAGGGATGGGTGATGGCTTCCGGCTGATCTGGCATCATAACGCCCGTCTCCTTACGATGGCGCAATCAAGGGTATAGCAGGGTTCAGCCGCGCAAAATCCTTGCCTGGCCGGGACGTATCAGCGGACTTCAGGGACTGCTATCTGCGTTCGCGTTCTGGTCCCACCAGCCTTCAGGGTCGGGCAGGCCGCCCCACTGCTCCCCACTGCTCCCCTAGCGAGGATTGCGGCTGGCCGCGCTCTCAGGCGTTGCAGCGCTGATGGCGTTGGACGAGCCGTCGGGGACGTGTGGACGGCGCACCTCGGCGTCACCGGTGAAGCGGGCGCGTAGCACCCAGAGGAACGCCTCGAAGAAAATCTTGCGCGACATCTTGGATTTACCCACGCGCCGATCCATGAAGATGATTGGGACTTCACGCACCCGGAAGCCGCTCTTCATGAAGTTGTAGACCATCTCCACCTGGAAGGCGTAGCCCTGCGCATGGATCGCGTTCAGATTCAGTGTGCGCAGCGCCGCCACGCGAAAGCAGCGATAGCCGCCAGTGCAGTCGTGGAACGGGATGCCCAGCACCAGGCGCGCAAAGATGTTGCCACCACCGCTGATGAAGCGGCGTATGGGTTTCCAGTTGGGAACGCCCCCCCCCGCGATGTAGCGTGAGCCGATCACCAGGTCGGCGTCTTTGGCGGCCTCGAAGAAGCTGGGCAGATACTTGGGATCGTGCGAAAAGTCGGCGTCCATCTCAAAGATGAGATCGTAGTCCTGCTCGATGGCATACTGAAAGCCGCGTACATACGCAGTGCCAAGGCCCATTTTGCCCGGACGGTGCAGCGCATGCACCTGGGGGTTGCGCGCGGCGATCTCGTCAACAATCTTGCCGGTGCCGTCGGGCGAGTTGTCATCTATCACCAGAATGTCGGTGGTAGGCGCGATGGCCAGCACATCGTCAATCAGCGTGACGATGTTATCACGCTCGTTATATGTGGGTATGGCGATCAGCGATTTCAACGGGAACCTCTCTCGATCTGCGCGACTTTTCCTCCAGGTCGTCCTGGATCTACTGGATACGGTGTTCTCACGTGTTAGATGCGCGCGCTCTGCGCCATCTATTGTACTATGTCGCGCCTGTTCCCGTCTGCCGGTCTAAGCCATTTGCCCTATATCCACTGCGCAATACCCCGTATGCCCCTGGTCTGCGCTGGCGCTGGCAGACGCCTGTCGCCTCGATAGCGCCTCAGTCGCGTTGATGTCGCTCGGGTGTCGCTCGGGTGTCGCTCAGATGTAGCGCCCGACGGCATGGCGGCGGAAGAGATCGTACTGGTCCCACAGGATGGTGATCTTGCGTTTCTCCGTGGTGACGAAGTGTTTGGTGAGGAAGTAGCCCAGTACCTTGTTGACGCTCTCGCGTGAGGCGCCTACCAGCGAGGCCAGGTCGCTCTGCGTCAGACGCATATCAATCAGAATGCCCTCCGGTGTGCGGATGCCATGCAGGTCGGCGAGTTCGAGCAGCTTTTTGGCCACACGCCCATGCACATCCAGAAAGAGCAGGTCTTCGATCATGGCGTCGGTCTGGCGCAGGCGGCGCGACAACACACTCATCACCTGCACAGCGATGCGCGGATGGTGAATGACGACGTTGACGAAATCGTTGCGCTGAAGGGTATAGGTATCCACCGCATCGAGCGCAATGGCGCTGGCCGAGCGAGGTTGCCCATCCAGCAGCGCCATCTCGCCGAACGAGTCGTTGGGGCCAAAGACGGCCAGCGCGACCTCCTGCCCTTCGGGGCTGGTGATGTAGATACGCACCTTGCCCTCATGGATGATATAGAGCACCTGGCCCGGATCGTCGCGGTGAAAGATCACCTCACCAGCGCGGAAGGCACGCCGCCGCATGGTTTTGGCTAGCTCGCGCACTTCCTCGGCGTCGAGGGTGGCAAAGAGGGGCGCCTTTGTCAGCAACGCCCCATGCGCCTGATTGGGAGCGCTGACGCTCTCGCCCTGCGCCTCCGTCTGAACGTGTGTTTGCGCCTCGCGCCCAGCCATAGTTTGCCCCCTTCGCCCAACGCTACCCTTCCCTGACGGTGTATGCGACACGCAACACAGGGAGTGTGGATAGCCGCGCCTTGTCGCCGATGGTGTACCGAATCTGCTCACGCGGGTCTATTTTCTACGCATCTTATCCGTTCTCTCGCCAAGATGCAACCGGCAATCCCTTCTAGCATACACAGAGCATATGGGGAACGCCTGCGTGTTGGTGTGATGGGTGGTGGGCGCGCTGCATCGGTTCACTGTTGTGTGGTAGCAGTGAGATAGAGTGAGGTGTCGGCATAGAGGCGGTAGCCCAGCGTCGTGGCCAGCCGCCGCGAGAGCAGGTCGTCGGCGCGATAGGTGAAGATGGGCGTGCGTTGCGCGGCGAAGACGGCGCGGGTGGCGCGCGCGAAGAGCGCCTGCCGCAAGCCAGGCGCGCTGGCTGATTCCAGCGGTTCGGGCAGTGGGTCAGAGAGATGAATCTCCCTGACGTGGGGGGTGTGGGCGCGCAGCCCGGCCCAGGCGATGATGTGGCCACGTTGCCACACGACAAAGACGCCGCCACTAAAGCGCGCCAGCAACTGCAACCCCTGTGGGTCCATCTCGCTGGTATCATCAAGCGGTTCAATCCAGTCGAGCCAGGGACTGAGATAGGGGGTGAAGGCGCTCTGCGCACAATAGGTGACGCAGAGATGGGCGGCGCTGCCACTGGCGAGCGGTGTGGCGCTGGAGGCGCGTACCAGCGCATCGAGTGTGCGTACACCAGCAGGCGTATAGAGCCGTTCTGGTGGGGCGCCTAGTAGGATGCGCCGCAGCCCGGCCCGCAGGTCTGGCGCCAGCGTCGCCACACCCCCACGCCCAAAGGCGCCCCCAGCGCCTGGCTGGCCCGACGACTGGCCCAAGTGGCTCGTCAGAGCGTTCGGCGGCGCGGAGGCGCTCACCGGGGCGACCAGGTGAACGAGTGTGCGCTGTCCAAAGAGCAGCGCCATCGGGTCGCTCTCCGTCCGCGTGGGGAGGAAGGTCCAGCCGGAGCGGCGTAGATCGCTTGTCACGCAGCCCAGCGTCATCCCATAGTAGGTGTCGAGGGTTCGTTGTGCTCGGCGGTCGTCCAGCGGGCCGCGCTCTGTCTCCGCCATCTCGCTCTCCAACCCTCCACAAACGCTCCACAACGGGTGAATTGCTACACCACATCGCCGCCCATCGTCGCCTATTGTAGCGTATCGCGCGCGCCTTGTCTGCCTTGCCCGTATCAGCGTGGTGAGCTACACAATTCTGCCCCTTGCCTGTGTGCGCGCCTTCCGGTA
Organism: Ktedonobacterales bacterium; assembly: GCA_039924685.1. Classification (GTDB taxonomy): domain Bacteria; phylum Chloroflexota; class Ktedonobacteria; order Ktedonobacterales; family JADMIN01; genus JBDTAI01. The sequence goes on along the minus strand of JBDTAI010000073.1, from coordinate 2,543 downwards.
TACTGAGCGCGACAGTGACAGGCGCACATAGCGAGCACATACACACATATGCTGTCGTGCTGTCACACGCCGATGTGGAAGTTCAGTGGGAGGGCAGTTGCCATGACCGCAGCGAACAATCAAGAGACGCCTGGATATCTTGACCCGGGAGGCGGCACGGTGGGCCATGCGTTGAACGCGCTCCCATCGGATGTGCAGATGCTGATCACCAAGCCGGGCCGCACCTCTGAGCGCATCCAGCATGCCATTAGCTGGGCCGCGCGTCAGGACCCGACGGTGTTGCACGAGCATGAGCGGCGCAACAAAAGCATCCACCAGTTCAGCGACATTCCCAGTGCCCCGCTCAACGAGATGGACGCCGTCGCCAAACACTTCGCGGCGCAGTATCGCCACCGCGCGCTTGTCACCGGCGCGATCACCTCGCTCCCTGGTGGCTTGTGGGCGATTGTCGCCACCGGCGCCGATGTGCAGTTGACGGCGGTCTATGCCGTGCGTATGGCTGCGAAGGTGGCGCAGTCCTATGGTTATGATACCAGCATCATCGAAGAGCAGGCCCATCTGGCAGACGTGCTGGCGCTGGCGGCTGGCATAGACAGCCTGCGCGGCATCGGTAACTGGCTCACCCGCGAGGGGCTGATTCACCTGCTTCCAGAGGTGTTGCCCAAAGTGATGACACGCCTGAGCGTCAAGCTGACAGAGGAGCAGGCGTCCAAGTGGGTTGGGCGCCTCGTGCCGGGGGTGGGCGCCCTGATCGGCGGCGCGATAGACTACACCTTTTTGCGGGTGGCTGGTGAGCGCGCGGTAGCCTATTACCACAACCGCTATCTCGAAGAACATGGCGTCTTGCCCCCCGCACCAGGGATGGCCGCGCTGCCCGCGCCCGCCGCAGCGAGCATGGTGGAGGGGGCGATTGCCCCTGTGGATGCCGTAGCTGCTGAGGCAGTCGGAGCCACACCAGACGCCGCTTCAACGCCAGCGCCGGTGGTTGTAGCTGCCGCAGCGCCCATCCCGGCGCGCACAGCGCCAGCGCCACTGCCGCGCAAACACCGTCGCCCGCCGGAACGCTATGGGGTGTATCTAGCGATCTTCGCGGTGATCGCGATGCTGATTACCATTGCCGCCTGTGTCGCGCTGGGCTTCATCATCTACAATTATGCGCTGCCCCACTAGCGCCGGGCAAACTGGCAAACTATCCTGTTGACACGGTACGCGAAACGGTCTATACTCGCCCCAGTCAGCCCGTCCGGTCGCGGCGGCCGGGCGCTCGGTGGAGCGTAGGTAGACTGGGCTGAGGTGAAACGCCGACCTGTCACCCTGTATATCATCCATGTACAGCATCAGCATCACGCGCTATCGCGTGGGCAGGGTGGAGTGGTAAGCACAGCCTGCTATCATCTGGAGGTAAGAGCATGCGCGCAGCAAGTTACGTTCTGGTCGTCCTCGGTATCATCGCCATCGTCATCGCCCTTCTCAACAAGTACGTTCTCAATCACGTCCTCACCAAATCCGCTCCCGGCATATCTGACTACTATATCGCCGGCGCTGGTCTGGTAATCGCTGTGATTGGCGTGGCGATAATGTTCCTGGGTGGCCGCAAATCCGCCTGAGCGACACCATTCCAGTCAACACAGCCACATGCGCCCTTCGGTATCGTGGAATTTCCCACCGCACCGAGGGGCGTTTCTGTCACAACCGTCACAACCGTCACAACCGTCACAACCGCTCATGCAGACGGACAATGGCGCGCTCGGTCACGTCGAGGTCGGTCTGAAGGATAGCCTGTTTGTAGTCGCGCACGAGCATCTGGTATTCCAGCAGGCGTGGACGGCGGGTGGGGCGGGCGCCATACTCGCGCAGGGCGCGGTCCATCTCGCCGAGTTGGGCTTGCAGCGCGGCGCGGTGTTCTTCCAGATGGCGCAACGCCGCCTCATCCGAGGTGAGGCCACAGAAGAAGAGCCGAGTCAAAAACTCGTCTTTGGTGAAGCGCGCCGGAACTGGCTCGTCGAGCCAGGCGGCGAGTTCCGCATGCCCGCGCTCGGTGAGCCGATAGACACGACGGCTGGGGCGTCCCTCCTGCGAGATTAGCTCGGACATGACAAGACCGCGCGCCGAGAGCAGCTTGAGCGTGGTGTATATCTGGCTGTTGCCCGCATTCCAGTAGGTGGCGAGTGACCTGTCGAAGGCGCGCTTGATGTCGTAGCCCGTCATAGGTCGCGCCCCCAGCAGCCCCAGGATGATGAACCGCAGCGTGTTGCGCCCCTGTGCGCCGCCACTTTCAGGGGTCTCAGGTGTTGCGCTCGCCTCGCCTGCTTCACCTGCTGCGCTGCGCTCACCTCTCGCGCCTGAAGGCTGAACCGACTGCTCCGCTGCCATGTGTGCCATGTGTTGTGTGCCTCCGCCTGGCTTGCCCGCGTTGTCGCGGGTGGTATAGACTGAGGCGCATTGTAACACGCGATACGTCTGGCGTCGGTCACTTGGGCGAGGTGTATTCGAGGTCTTGATGAGCGCCGCCATTGGAATCAGATGCGACACCCCAGAGGTGC
>JBDTAI010000072.1:0-3819 GCA_039924685.1 Ktedonobacterales bacterium | reverse complement strand
CGATTGCGCGTCGCTGGGCGAACTGCTCTACGCCTCGCATGCCAGCTTGCGTGACGACTATCAGGTGAGTTGCGCCGAACTCGATGCGGTTGTTGAGATTGCGCGTACGGTTCCTGGTGTGCTGGGGGCGCGCATGATGGGCGGTGGCTTCGGCGGCAGCGCACTAGCGCTGGTGCGGCGTGAGGCGCTGCCTGTGCTCGCGGCGACGCTCGCTGTGGAGTATCCGCGCCGTGCGGGGCGAAAGGGCGAACTGCACATGTGCCAGATCGCCGACGGGCCGCAGTATCGAACGAACCTGACCGCAAAACTTGACAATGGCGCGCAGCCCAACCTATAATGCCCTGCACACCTACACGACAAGCATATACAGTAAGCATACGGCGGGTCCATTTGAGGACGCGCTGTTTTTTTCTAGGCAGAGCGCATGTGTGCAGCGCCACAAGTGGAAAAAAGGTGATGCGAATGGCAACGGTCAATCATTCGGCGCGGATGGGCGAGAAGGAAAAGATTCCTTTGACTCGTGAGGGCTATGAGGAGAAGAAAGCGCGCCTCACCTATCTCGTGACTGAGCGCCGCCAGCAGGTGGCGGACTATATTCATGATGCGAAGGAAGCTGGCGATATTAGCGAGAGTAGCGCCTATGAAGACGCCAAGAACCTTCAGGCGATGGTCGAGGGCGAGATTCAGGAACTTCAGCGCGTGGTTGACAATGCGGTGATCCTCGAGGCGCCGCAAGATACCGGCGGCCAGAAGATCGCGCGTCTGGGGTCCACCGTCGAGGTGGAGACAGATCGCGGCGCCAAGCGCGCATTTTTGCTGGTCAGCACTGTTGAGGCGAACTCGGCGGCTGGAAAGCTCTCCGATCAGTCACCGGTCGGTCGGGCGCTTCTGGGCCACGCCGAGGGCGACAAGGTCGAGGTGACAACTCCCAACGGTCCCGCCAGTTACACCATCCTCGCCATCCACTAGACCTCGCGACCTCTCTCCCAGGCTCTCACGCCTGCTCCGCTCCCTGTGGGTCGCTTCTCGCTGCGCTCGCGCATGCGGCCCCTCGCAGGGGAGAGGCGCCAGAAATGGTGGACTCAGCTTCTGTCTCCCTTCAACGTGTCGGGAAGGGGTAGGGGGATAGGTCACACCAGCAGATTGCGTAGCGGCGTCTCGCGCAGCAGCGTGACGAATGCTGCGGCAGCGGGCGGCAGTTCGTGTCCTGGCCATTGCAACAGCGCGATCTCATAGGGTGGCAGTTCGGCGTCGCGCACAGTCACGCTCACCAGTTCGCCACGCTGCAACTCTTCCCAGATGGCCAACGCCGGCAACACGGTGACGCCCACTCCACGTAGCAGCAGGTGGCGCATCACATCGCCCGCCGTCGCCTCGATGGCTACCTGCGCCTCCATGCCGGGGGGTAGCAGACGACGCAATCCCAGCCGCGTCGGCCCGTTCTGCGATGACAGCACCGTATAGCGCGCCAGATCGGCCCGTTCACACTCCTTGCGCCGCGCCAGCGGATGATCGCGCGCCGCCACCAGCAGCAGTGGATCGCTATAGCTCCAGAGCGCCTGGGCGCGGGGATCGGCCTGCGCCTGTGAGCAGAGTGCAAGCTGCACCACGCCATCAAGCAGCGACTCCATCAGCGAGGGACTGAGCGCAGTGCGTACCCAGATGGGCGTGTGCGGGTGCGCCTGCCAGAAGGCTTCAACCAGGCGCGGCGCAAGAAACTGGCCGCATGTCGGATTGGCGCCCAGCGCCAGCCGTCCCAATCCGCTGGAAGCCGCACGTTGCGCCTCATTGCGTCCCTCGGCGCGCAGGGCGATCATCCGTTCGGCGTAGGGGAGCAGCGCGCGCCCCGCATCGGTGAGGTCGAGCGTGTGGCCGCGCCGATGAAAGAGACTGGTTCCCAACTCGCCTTCGAGCGCGCCGATCCGTCCACTGAGCGTCGGCTGCGCCAGATCGAGCAGCACGGCAGCCCGCGAGAAGCTGCGCGCCCGCGCCACCGCCAGAAACGTCTCGATCTGATCAAATGTCATATTCACCTTGCCAGCGGATCAGAGCGGCCAGCGGGTAAACCCGCGCCTTTCGGCTAGCGCCACAAGAGCCGCGCCTGTGCGGGCGGGAGAACATGGTGACGCGTCCTTCTATCACGAAATGCGATAATGGATATTGTATACAGCATCTTCTCCTATACGCCATGCCCAGGTACACTGCTCATAAGACATCTCGATAGACATCTCGATAGACATCTCGATAGACATCTCGATGGCGAGATACGTGAATGAAATACGTGAATACGAAAGGGAGCCGAATCATGCGTCCACAGCAATCTGAGGCCGTGATCCTGGGGTTGGATCATGTGCAGGTGGCGATCCCGCAGGAGGGCGAGCAGCAGGCAACGGCGTTCTATGGCGATGTGTTGGGACTGGTGAAGATTGCGAAACCGGAAACGCTTGCCAGTCGTGGCGGCGCATGGTATCGTTGTGGCGTACAGGAGTTACACCTTGGGCTGACCGACGACTTTCAGCCGCAGCGCAAGGGGCATCCGGCGTTGCTCATCACCGATCTGGCGGCGATGCGCGCCCGCCTCGAAGCCGCTAGGGCGCCCATCGCCTTTGATGCGCCGATCCCTGGCTACGACCGGTTCTTCACGACCGATCCCTTTGGCAATCGGCTGGAGTTTCTGCAACGGGTGGCGACTACGTCAGGGCAGGGCGATGCGGCAGCGATCAAGGCGCGTGTGCAGGCAGCGTTTGGGCCAGCGGCGGAGGGCTATGTCACCAGCGCCACCCATCGCGCTGGGCCTGACCTTGCGCAACTTGTGGAGTGGACCGCGCCACAACTGACCGATGTCGCGCTGGATGTCTCGACCGGTGGCGGGCATACCGCGCTGGCGCTGGCGCCGCATGTGGCGCGGGTGGTGGCGAGCGATCTGACGCCGCGTATGCTGGCGACTGCGCGATCATTTATCACGCAGCAGGGCGTGCAGAACGTCGAGTACGTGATCTCCGACGCAGAGGCGTTGCCATTTCTCGACGCGACGTTCGATCTGGTGACGGTGCGAATCGCGCCACATCACTATGCCGATGTGGCGCAGGCGACAGGCGAGATGGCGCGTGTGTTGAAGCCAGGCGGGCGGCTGATGCTGATTGACAATATCGCGCCCGAAGACCCACAGCTCGACGCCGCCATCAACGCCTGGGACAAGCGGCGCGATCCCAGCCATGTGCGCGAATATACCGTCAACGAGTGGCTGGCGCTGCTCGCCAATGCAGGGCTGTCGGTGACGCGCTATGCAACGGATCGCCGCACCCATGAGTTTGCGCCCTGGGTGGAGCGGATGCGCCTCCCCGCCGCCGAGCGCGCCAGCCTCGAAGCCGATATGCTTGCCGCGCCGCCTACCGTGCGCGACTACTTCGCGGTTGTGGCGCAGGACGGGCGAGTGATCGCCTTCACCAGCGACTTTCTGCTGGCGCTGGCGATCAAACCCGCCAGCTAAACATCCCACGGCATATTGCCAGGGAGGTATACCGCAATGCCTGAGCATGATTTCGCCGATCCATCGCCCAGCGGGTCCACCCTGGCCGCCATTGCCCCCATCGCTACTGCGGCGCAGACACCACCATCCACAGCGGCGGCGCCACTGGTGATCCTCAATCCCGCCGCCAACCGGGGACACGCGGCGCGGCTGCGCAACCAGCTTGAGCAGGCGCTACGTGACGGGCGCGGCGAACTGGCGCTGACCGGCGCGACCGGCGATTGTGCGCGTATGGCGCGTGAGGCGGCGCTGACTGGACGTGGCGTAGTGGTGGTCGGCGGTGATGGTAC
>JBDTAI010000071.1:0-5407 GCA_039924685.1 Ktedonobacterales bacterium | reverse complement strand
GTCGCCGTCTCATGCGCTTGCTGCATACGCCCACGCTCGGCGCGCACCTAATCGGCTAATTCTCAGATGTCGTTCGCTTATCCTCGTCGCCTCCTTCGCTTCCGTGTCACACGCATCGTTCACCGCTTGAGAAGAGCACTCTGCGACCACAGTATGCAACCGGGCGATTGTCTTGCACGGGATGTCTGCAACAGGTCAAAGTTCACAGGGCATCCATGACCAGAACATGACCAGAAACATGACCAGAAACATGACGAAAGTGACTATCAACGCCTGAGATGTCGGTGGTATCATGCACAGCGGAAAACCTGCGTGGGAACAGGTCCATAACCCATTTCCAGCTTGTTTTCAGTGTGTTTCCACTGGACATCAGGAGGAGGAGCGGCGCCATGGGGAGTGACGAGCCGGTGATCATCGTCGAACACCTGCGCAAATATTACGGCAAGACCAAAGCCGTTGACGACATCAGTTTCAGCATCCAGCGAGGCGAGATCTTCGGTATGCTCGGTCCCAATGGCGCGGGTAAATCCACCACCATTGAGATGATCGAGGGGCTGCGTGTGGCCGACGCTGGAACCGTGACAGTGCTGGGGTTGCGCCAGCCACGTGAGGCACGGGCGATCAAAGCGCGCATCGGCATCCAGCTTCAGACGACCGCGCTCTATCCGCGCCTGACCGTCACCGAAATCCTTGATCTCTTCCACAAGTTCTATCCGGGACGCGCGCTGCTCTCCACCCAGGAGTTAATCCGCATCGTCGACCTGGAGGAGAAGAAGAATACCCGCAGCAAGCAGCTTTCCGGCGGCCAGAAGCAGCGATTGAGTGTGGCGCTGGCGCTGGTCAACGACCCCGACATCCTCTTTCTGGATGAGCCAACGACCGGCATGGATCCACAGGCTCGCCGCCAGTTGTGGGATGTGGCGCTCGACCTGAAGCGCCAGGGCAAAACGATCCTGCTGACGACCCACTATATGGAAGAGGCCGAGCAAATCTGTGATCGCGTGGCGATTGTGGACCACGGCCACATCATCGAGATGGGATCGCCCGCCGAACTTGTGCAGAACCATTTCCATGAGATCGCCATCTCGTTCGATGCGCCCACCGGAGTTGACGGCTATGCCTCGCTGCCAGGCGTGACCCATATGGCGACTGAAGAAGGCAAGCTCACCATCTATAGCGCCGATGCGCCCAAGACGATGGCGGCGCTGCTGGAACACGAACCGGCAAGTGGCGGCGCCTTGCGCAACCTCAACGTCCACAACGCCACGCTCGAAGATGTGTTTCTGCAACTGACCGGACGCGCCCTGCGCGATTGACTCAAGAGGAGCCAGCCTCGGTCTTGAAACGCCGGAACACGATGCGAGCGGGGGTCGCGGGCGTGGTGTTGTTTGGCGCCTCTGGTGGGACATGGATCGCCCTTGTTGGTTTGTGGCCTGAGGGCCACGGGCAATTCCCAGGGAGCGCCATGAGGCATACCCGATCAAGAGGTCAAAGAACACAAGTCCCTCGCCATTCATCTATGGAGGAGCTAGCAGCATATGTCTACCGTGGGGAGTCTCTACGTCGCCAACATGAAAGAGTTCATCCGCGACCGCGCGGCGATGTTCTGGACGCTGGCGTTTCCGATCTTCTTTATCGTCCTCTTTGGGCTGATCTTCAGCGGCAATAGCTCACCATCGTATAACGTGGGGCTGGTCAACGAAGATGGCGGCCAGGTGGGCAATAGCCTCGCCGATGTCTTTCAGCATGATGTCAAACCGTTCAGCATCAAGACGGGGACATACGACAACGAGATGAGCAATCTGAAAGACGGACAGCTCGATCTTGTGATCGTGATCCCCGCCGGATTGAGCCAGTTGGTCGCGTCTGGGCATACGGCGCAGGTGAAGATGTACTACGATCCCACCAAGAACCCGACCAACGCGCAGATCGAGCAGAACATCGTCGAGCAGGTGTTGACGGGCTACAATCAGCAGATCAGCGGGACGAAGCCGCTGCTCTCACTCGCCACCAACTCGATCACCTCACATACACTCGGCGAGGTGGACTTTCTGATGCCGGGCATTCTGGCGATGTCGCTCATGCAGCTTGGCCTCTTTGCGACGGCGACGCCGCTGGTCTCGCTACGTCAGGAAGGCGTGTTGCGGCGGCTGGGCGCCACACCACTGCCGCGCTGGCAACTGCTGGCGGGCCAACTGCTGATGCGGCTGACGCTTGGCCTGGCGCAGGCGGCGCTGATCATCGGGCTGAGTGTGGTGGCGTTCCATGTGCAGATTCAAGGCAACATGCTGGCGCTGGTGGGCCTGGTGGTGCTGGGCGCGCTGACGTTCGTGGCGATGGGCTATCTGATCGCGGCGTTCTCGAAGTCGGTGGAGACGGCAGGCGGCATCTCATCGGCGGTGAACTTCCCGATGATGTTCCTGTCGGGCGTCTTCTTTCCGCTGGCGCTGTTGCCCGCGTTCCTCGCGCCGATTGTGCGCGCCATGCCGCTGACCTATCTTGCCGACGCCTTCCGGCAGGTGTCGGTGGGCAGCGTGCCAGACTTCCCCATCTGGCTGGATGTCGCGGTGCTGCTGGCCTGGGCCATCGTCTGCGCTGTGCTGGCGTCGCGCTTCTTCAAGTGGGAATAGCCGAAGCCGCCCTTCCCGCCTGACATATCAGCATCCAGGTTCCCCTCTCTGGCTGTAGAGTAAGCCAGAGAGGGGAGCGAACATCACTCACTTCGTTACCAGATTGATCAGGCGGTCGGAGACATAGACCGTCTGGCGCACATGCTGCGCCGCCTCGGTAGCGGGTATATTGGCTGCGACGCCCAGCGCCCGCCGCACACGTTCGCTCGCCAGCGCAGCGTCACGCGCAGTTGCCTCATCGGCGCCCGCGGCCATCACGATCCTGTCGCGCACGCGGCCATCCACCTGCACGACCAGCGTGACGGTCGCCCGTTGCAGCGCCGCCATGTCCACCTGCGGCCAGGGCTGGCGGTGAATCGAGCCAGCAACTGAACCAGCAACTGAACCAGCAACTGAGCTATGCGCCGCGCCGAAGCCTGCGCGTGTCCACAGTTCCTCGCTGATGTAGGGCGCATAGGGGGCCAGCAGCGTCAGCAGGGTCCGCAATTCGGCGCGGGTAACGCCGCTGGCGATGGGTTGCGTCTCCAGCGCGTTCAGATACCCCATCAGCGCGGCGACGGCAGTGTTGTATTTCAGCGCCGCCGTGTCCTCGCTCACCCGCTGAATCGTCGTGTGGCGCTTGCGCTGCGCCTCGCCGGTCGGCTCATCGGCGCTGGCTGTGGATGCGCGCTGCGTGACGATAGCCCAGACGCGCTCCAGGAAGCGCACCACCCCGCCGATACCTGCATCGCTGAAGTCGCCACCCGCCTGATACGGCCCCATGAACATCAAATACAGCCGGAAGACATCGGCGCCATAGCGAGTGATGTAGCTGTCGGGATTGATCACGTTGCCCTTCGACTTGCTGATCTTCTCGCCATTCAGGGTGATCATGCCGTGCGCGCGGAAGTGGGTGAACGGCTCGGCGAAATCCAGATAGCCCAGGTCGTGCAGCGCCATCGTGATGAAGCGGGCATACAGCAGATGCAGCACACTATGCTCCGGTCCGCCGATGTACATATCCACCGGCAGCCACTTGCGCGTCATCTCCAGGTCCCACGGCTGCGTGTTGTCGTCGCTGGATGGGTAGCGCAGGAAGTACCAGGCGGAATCCAGGAAGTTATCACTCACGTCGGTCTCGCGCCGCGCCGGCTGGCCACACATCGGGCAGGTGGTGTTGACGAAGCGCTCGATACGCGCCAGCGGTGAATCACCTGTGCCGGTCGGCAGATACTCCTCCACCTCTGGCAGCAGCACCGGCAGATCGTCCTCTGGGACGGGAACGGCGCCATGCTGCGGGCAGTAGATGATCGGGATCGGCGGTCCCCAATAGCGTTGGCGGCTGATCATCCAGTCGCGCAGATGATAGGTCGCCGTGCGCCGCCCGATGTTGCGCGCCTCGAACGCCGCGCCGATGGCGTCACGCGCCTGTGCCGAGGCCATGCCGCTCCACTCGCCAGAGTTGACCAGTTCGCCATCCTCGGTAAAGGCTGCTGATATTCCACCTGCCGTATCATTAGCGGCGCCGGTTGGGCGGATGACTGCGCGCACCGGCAAACCCAGCGCGCGGGCGAAGGTCAGGTCGCGCTCGTCGTGGGCGGGAACCGCCATGATCGCGCCTGTGCCATAGCCCATCAGCACATAGTCGGCGATCCAGATGGGAATCTGCTCGCCGCTCAGGGGATGGATGGCATACGCGCCGGTGAATGCGCCAGTGGTCGGCGTGGGACGCGCTGGCTCGTCGCCCGCTATGCCATCCTCATCGGCCTGAGACGCCTGGGATTGGCGATCCGCCGCGCGTTGCGCCGCCTCAGCCTGCCAGGCGCGCACACTGCCGGCATGCGCCGCGTCGGTGATGCGCTCTACCAATGGATGCTCAGGCGCCAGTACGACGAAGGTGACGCCATAGATCGTATCGGGCCGCGTGGTGAAGACCGCCACACGCTCATCGCCGCCAGCCAATCCGGCCACCGCCAGCGAGAACTCCAGCCCACGGGAGCGGCCAATCCAGTTGCGCTGGGCAGCTTTGACACGCTCCGACCAGTCAAGCGTCGCCAGGTTATCCAGCAGTTGGTCGGCGTAGCGTGTGATCTTCAGCGACCAGTGGGGCAGTTCACGCTTTTCCACTACCGCGCCGCAGCGTTCACAGCGCCCGTCAATCACCTGCTCGTCGGCCAGCACGGTCTTGTCCTTCGGGCACCAGTTGACGATGCCAGTGATACGCTCCGCCAGCCCTGCCTTGAACAACTGGACGAAAATCCACTGGGTCCAGCGATAGTAGGCGGGATCGGTGCTGTTGACCTCATGCGACCAGTCGAAGCGATTGCCGATGCGCTTCAATTGCTGCTCACGAAAGCGTTGCACATTGCGTTCGATCAGCGCGCGTGGGTGAACACCCTGCTTGATGGCGAAGTTCTCGCTGTGGATGCCAAAGGCATCGAAGCCCATCGGCTCGAAGACATCGTAGCCACACATCGCCATCCAGCGCCCGTGGATGTCCGAGCCAACATAGGCGTACATATTGCCGACGTGCAGCCCCTCGGCGGAGGGATAGGGGAACATCATCAGGTTGTAGTAGGGTGGTTTGGCCCGCGCCAGGTCCACATGATAGAGCGCGTCGGCCTCCCACCGCTCGCGCCAGTTCGCCTCGAAGGCGGCGAAGTCGTAGCTGGGTGGGCGGGCGTTCATCTCTGCCGTAGTAGTTGGTGTCTTGCCAGCCGCATTGACCTTAGTAGCCCTGCTGGGCTTGCTGGCGCTCTTGATCTTTCGCGCATTGTCAGGCTTGCTCGTTACGCTTG
>JBDTAI010000070.1:0-5097 GCA_039924685.1 Ktedonobacterales bacterium | reverse complement strand
TCACGGCTGCCTGTTTCTGCTCGAGCGTCTCGCCCTCGATGTACTCCATCACCAGATAGTGGCGCGACCCCTCAGAGAACCGTTCGTAGACCTTGGGCAGATTGGGATGACTGAGGCGGGTGAGCATATCCGCCTCGGCATTGAAACTGATGAGCGATTCTTTCAGTTCACTGGCTGAGAGGCCATCCTGGCTCATCTCTTTGATGGCGACGGGGCGCCTGCTCTTGGTGTCGGTCGCCAGATAGACGGCAGCCATGCCTCCCTTGCCGATGGTTTTGAGGACGAGATAGCGTTTGCCAAGCCGGCTCTGTGGTGGCAGGCGCCCGGTGGCAAACTGGGGATGTGGTTGTTGGGCGGTGGCCTGAGCCGCCTGCGCCGTATAGGTCGCCTGGGCCGTTGTGCGCGCCGCTGCTTGCGCCGCCTGCGCCTGCGATGCCGCAGCGACACTCAATGCGCCGCCACAACTGTTGCAGAACGCAGCGCCCACCTGGTTGAGCGTGCCACAGAACGAACAGGTGATCATCCGCGCAGCTCCACACTTTCCATACACGCCACTACACGCCTGATAGCGCCGCCTGACGCCACCTGCTGGCCCATCTAATCTATCTGGTGATATGTACGCGACAATGGCGCCAGGGTTAGAGGGTCGCCGTGCCACCTGCCCGGATAGATAGGCATGAGGGGGTCGCGCCAAACGGCAATCCTGTTACATCTGTTATGTATACGGCGAACTTAGAAGTACCCACCAGTAGTATATCAGGCATAGCGCGTAGGCGAAAGTTTGGCAGGACATGCGGCTGTGGCATGGGATCGCCGTGAAACAGTGCGCCGCCCGTTAGTCGAAAAGTACCGATCCCCTGCCGTGACAAAGGCATCTTGATATACGATACTACTGACAGCGATACCACGATCCTGCCGCATAGGCTCATCCACTGGGATTGTGTCTGTTAGAAGCGCGTGGCGGATGATCTGACGACGACAGGCGCATATGTGTAACAACGGCGTCTCGTCGGGCGTGTTAGTGGGTACAGACGCACAAATTCCCTTCGCGCATGTGAGGGAGAAGGGGCAGTTCGGCGGCGATACGCGCGAGCGATGGCATGCCGCGGAGTAGTACACAGATCCTTCTTCCGATCAATGCGGGCGCTAGGCGTGCACGGTGTAGTTTGCCAGCTTGGCTTCCAGAACGGCGTTCGACGGCTCGACCAGCACAGCGCCATCGGGGAACAGGATAGTTGGCACGGCGCGCGCTCCATTATTGAGCCGCATGACAGTCTCCGCCGCTTTGGGGTGCTGCTCGATGTTGATCTCGGTATAGGGAACGTTGAGCGCGGCAAAGACGCGCTTTGAGCGGCGGCAATCACCGCACCAGTCGGTGGAATAAAAGAGAATCTCGTGTGTCGTGGTCGTACTCTGCGTCATACTCTGCTGCTGTGCCTTCCGTCGAAACATCCGAAACATCGTGCGCCCTCACTGTTGGCAAACGTGGACAACGCGGTAGAACTCGTGCGTTTGGGATAGCGCTCTTGTTGTGTAGACGAGGATTAGTCATCCCGCCACTTCATAAAGTATAGCATGAGATCATCGCTGCGCGCAAGCGTGTAGTCTGATGCTCGCGCTGGTATGCTCTTTACGGTGTGCGATCTTTGGGCGCCGTAGATACAACGAACGTCCGTTCGATCTGCGTGTCGCCAGCCGACCGGCGTCGGGAGCAGCCAGGGTGGCGCCTGAGAACAGTATGAACAAAGACATGTGATGCGAGAGGCAAATCAGGTGATGGAGACAGACCTGGACGAACCTATGAGTACTTCCAAGAAGACGCAGGTGTAACCGATGGAGCCATCTGTTCGTCCCTACAATCCGAGCGGCCCTGTTGATTCCAGTGGTTCTTCCGCTGGCGTCGGCGAGGCAGACGGCGCCAAAGGCGCGCGGTCCCGGTCCACGCGTTCCGGGCGGCGCTCCGGCGTTGTCGCACGCGCGCCGACGAAATCGTCACGGGCGAAATCGCCGCAGGCGGAGCCGGAACTGATTGAGACGACAGGCGATTCACACCGTGACACAGCCAACTCTATCGCAGCGCCCGATACACTGGAGACGCTCGCTGGGGTAGATGTGGCTCAGCGAGGTGAGACGCTGGGATCGGCGCATGCAGGCAGCCCGGTAGAAGAAGCTGACGCGCAGGGCGCACAGGAGGAGAGGGAACACGAGGTATCCCCTGATGTTGTCGGTGTCGCCGACTTCGAGGACATCTTCACCCGCTTCCAGACGCCGCTCATCAACTTCGTCTTCCGGCTGGTGGGCAACCGCGAGCAAGCCTGTGACCTGACGCAGGATGTCTTCGTCAAAGCGTACAAGGCGCTTTCGGGTGGCACGACGATTCAGCGGGGGGCGCTTTCGTCATGGCTCTATCGCATTGCCTCGAACACAGCTACCGATGCGCTGCGCAGACGGCGGTTGATTTCCTGGCTGCCGCTGTCACTTTTCAACGAGGATCGTGGTGTTGGCGCGGGCATGCCGGGCGCCGACAGCATGAATTCGCAGCAGGGACCGTCCGAAGAGTTGTTGAATGGCGCGACGAGCGCCTTTTCCAGCGGGTATGATGGGGGGCGTTTCGAGCAACGGGTCGCCGACCGCGAGGTTGTCGAGCGCGTGCTGAAAAAGCTGCCACCCAAGTACGCAACCTGCCTGCTGTTATACGAACACGAAGGATTCTCATGCGCGGAGATCGCCGAAGTCTTGAACGTGAGTCCATCAGCCGTAAAGATGCGCCTGATGCGAGCCAGAGAGCGGTTCATCACGCTCTATCAGCAGGAGGTCAGCGGGCAGGAATAACGTGCGCGCAGGCGCGTCGCCTGTTGGGCGCCTATCGCCGCGACGACTGGGCGACTGACGAGTTGGCGGCGCTCACGCGCCACCTGAGCATCTGCGCCGAATGTCGGCAGACTGAGGCTACCTATCGCCGTGTGGGCGAGTCGCTACGGCAGTTGCCCTCAATCACGCCGCCGCCTGGTTTCAAGGAGGCGCTCTTTGCGCGCATCAACGCGGAAGTGGCGCCAACGGCACAAACGGCACAAACGGCGAAGTCGCCCGCTGCCCGCGCCCGCCATCTGAGTCGAGCCGATACGGCTCCGGCGATTCCTGTGGTGCGGGCGCCTATCGCGCAGCCACAGCGGCGCACGGGGGGCGTGATTGCGCTTTCTAGCGGGCGGCCTGCGCTTGGCCCGACGGCCCGCGTGGCGCTGGCGTTGGCGGCGATGTTGATCCTCGCGGCGTTCCTGGCGCGCTATATCCCTGGCGTCTCGGCGTTCGGCGCCACGGCTGCCAACATCTTCAGCGGCGCTTCGAAGGCGCAACCGCATGATCTGCCTGTCAGCCGCTATACGCCTGATGCGCGCTATCCCCTGGTGACGGCTGCCATCGCCTCGACGAGTTTGCTGGTCTACAGCGCCGCCGACGCTACTGGCGCCCGCATGGTCTTCGCCGAAGATCGCCATACGCGGCATAGTCAGCCGCTGCTCGCCAGCGCGATCACGCAGCCCGTTACCTTCTATGCGCTGACTGCTCACTGGCTGCTCTGGAGCGTTGGCGATGTGACTGGCGCGGCCTCGCCTTGGGCATTGCGCGTGACGCAACTCGCCGCGTTGTCTGGCGCGGGTGATGACAAGTTCGTGCGCGCTACCCACACGCTCACAGAGGGCGATGCGGCGAGTGGTGCGACAGACGCTACTGCCAGCGCACTCCCCGCGCGGCTCTATGGCGCCTGGTCAGATGACGGTTCGGCGCTGGTGGCCGAGATGACACGCGCCGGACAGGGCGAGATCGTGCGCTATCCGCTGACAGCGACGGCTATAACCGCGCCGCAGGGAACGTTGGTGGCACAGGCATCGGCGCCGGGTCGCGCGTTGATGGACCCTTCCGCCGATCAGGGGCAATATTACTGGTCTGAGGTGTGGGTAGACAGCAACGGCGTGGTGCGTAGCGTCGTCTGGCGCAGTGATAGCGCTGGGCATCTGGCGCAGGCGCTCCCCGGTGATCAGGCGTTTCATCCGCAGGCGGCGCATGGCACGTTGATCTGGGTGACGGAGTCGTCGCAGGTCGTCACCAATGCGACCACCACCGTGCTCGACGCCGCTACGCTGTCTTCCCTTACTGGTTCGCTCCAGGCGCGTGATCTGCATGATGGCAAGCAGTGGACACTTGCGACCAATGTGTCTGAGCAGACACTGGATGTCGCCGGATCACTGGTGCTGTGGCAGGCGAATACGCAGGAGAGCGCCTACGATCTGCACCAGCACGCGGCGTTGAACATCGCCTCAGCGGCCAGAAACGCGACTGCGGCCAGTGTGACTGATAGCGCCATCACCTGGGCCTCAGCCGATCACGGCTCCATCTACATCTATGACGCGGCATAAGTGCGAGAACCTGACCTCTTCCCAACCCCTTCCCGACACGGGAAGGGGTTTTTTGTCACGCTGATCCGCCCGCATTTGCCTTTCGCCCAAGACACGACGTATGAGTGCGTGTGCGTTCAGTCTTAGCCAGTCTTCCTGTTACGACATACCCTGAATGGCAGGCAACGGTTCACGACGAGCGCGCCATTCCACGGGAATGCCCTCGATACCTACATGCGCGGCGACGATTCCACCGACGATGGCGCAGGTGGTGTCACGGTCGCGCAGGCCGCTCACCGTCAGCCACAGCGCCGCTTCGTAATCATTTAGGTGTTGCGCGGCGCACCAGAGAGTGAATGGGACGGTATCCTGCGCCGAGATGTGGGCGCCATTGCCCAGTCGCTTGACCACGTTGGTGATCCTGGCTGTGGCGCGAACCTTGCGCGCCTGCTCGATGCCTGCGCGCACTTCGCTCTCTGGCACATAGGGCAGAACCAGATCGAGGAAGTCCGCGCCACGCGGAATAAGCTGGCTATCATGCAGACGCGCCGCCTGAGCGGCTGCGACCGCAACGGCAATGGCGCCTGCGATCCCCTCAGCATGGGCGTGTGTCGCCTCCGCCGAGCGTGTCGCCTGCTCGACTACCCTATCGAGATCATCGGCGAAGTAGGCGCCAAGCGGCGCAACGCGCATGGCGGCGCCGTTG
>JBDTAI010000069.1:0-4384 GCA_039924685.1 Ktedonobacterales bacterium | reverse complement strand
TCACGTAGCATTGTCTCAGAGATCTAAACTATCCGAAAGGGAGCGTCACCCTTACCATGAGAGCAGGAGGGGCGGTATAATGCACCTGGAGATCTATATCACCGATCAGTGCGCCAACTGCCAGGAGGCAGTGGTGATCGCGGAGCAGGCCGGTGGCATCGTCGGCCTTGAAGTGACGGTCGTCAACCTCGATGCACCGGGACAACGCGTCCCTGCGCAGGTGTTCGCCGTGCCAACGTATGTCTTGAACGGCATGGTGATATCGCTGGGGAACCCTGAGCGCGATGGGTTCCTGGCCGGACTTCGCGCTGAACTTGCGCACAGAAGCGAGGAGAGAGCAAAATGAGTGCCCGACATGGTTTCTCGTTGTTCCCGAAGAGGCGGACACAGACGAGGGGGCAGCCGGGATCGACTGCCCCGCCCAAGGAATGCATGCTTGCTATGGATATTTTCTGCGACCTGGAGCCCGCCGCCATGGCCGCTTTCGAGCAGCAAACCGAGATGCGGACCTGCCGCAAGGGCCAGATTCTTTATTCTCAGGAAGACCGCGCCGAGGTGCTATTCCTGCTCAAACGCGGGCATGTCCAGCTCTATCGCCTGACGCCTTCGGGCAAACGGCTGGACCTAGGGGTGATCGAACCAGGTGCCTTCTTCGGCGAGATGCCGCTCGTCGGCGAATCGCTGAGGCATACTTTCGCCGAAGCAACTGAGGACTCGCTAATCTGCGTGATGAGCCACACCGACATCGAACGACTCATGCGCGAGCGGTCGGTGGTAGCCTTGCGCATGATCGAGGTGTTGAGCCGACGGCTGGCCCTCTGCGAGGCGCGGCTGGAAGAAATGGCCTATCGTAGCGTTCCGGCACGCATTGCCGCCGTCCTCCTGCGGCTCAGTCAGGGACGCAGCGGCGAGACGGTACTCATCACCCACCAGGAGTTGGGCGACATGATCGGGGCGCTGCGGGAATCGGTCACCAAGGTCCTCGATGAGTTCCAGCGAGCAGAACTGGTGGAACTCTCTCGCGGGCGTGTCATTGTGCGCGACGTGGCGGGACTGCAAGCCCGACTGGAGGAGTGATGAGATACGCCGCACATCTTCTGTAGCCTGGACTACAGACAATTGCGAGGAATGGCATGTACGCTATACGCAGTCATGCCCCGCGGCTCGTGAAAAAGTAGTTCATCTAAAGAATCGCGTACACTATCTTCGGTGTCCGGCAGAGAAGGAGTACCAACTTGACCGAAATCCTCAAGCACACACGCAGTATTTGTTCCACCTGTGGTGAAATCGTTCCGTCAACTTACGAAGTTCGCGACAATGAGCAGGTTTTTTACACGCGGAGGTGTCCCACACACGGGGTCGTCGATACAGACCTGGGGTATCACGCGGCGTATTATCGCAAATCGTTTGCTGTTGAGAAAGTCATGATAGCGCGTTACGGGGATGGCGGCGATACTGACATTTCTCAAGGACTCTCTCCTTTCCCACTGCGCAAGCCGGCGGGGCTAGCAATCCTGGAAGTGACCGAACGCTGTAATCTCACCTGTCCCATGTGCTATGCCTTTTCCAGTCCCTCGGAGCGCGATTACTCGCTAGAGGAGATCGAAACGCGCCTTGACCAACTGATCGCCATCGAAGGCAAGGGCATCTCGTTGCAACTATCCGGCGGCGAGCCTTCGGTGCGCAAGGACCTGGATGTCATCGCGGCCATGGTCAAACGCAAGGGCTTCGGCCAGCTTGAAATGGTGAGTAATGGCATCCGCCTGGCGCGCGAACCCGATTTTGCCGAAAAGCTGGTGCAATGGGGCTTTACCTCGGTCTACCTGCAATTTGATAGCACGCGCCCGCAGGATATTCAGAAGTTGCGCGGCGAGGATTTATGGGATGTGCGCGTCAAGGCTATCGCGGCGCTTGAGCGCGTCAAGTTGCCCTCGACGCTGGCCGTTTCGCTGTATGACGGCTTGAATAGTGATCAGATTCAACAGGTCGTGCATTTTGCCTGGCAGCATCCCGATACCGTGTGTGCTATCGCGTTTCAGGCCGCCACTCCCTTTGGACGTTTCGAGGTCAACAACAGTGATGAATACTCCAATGGGAACGGCCATGCCACGCAAGAAACGCGTGCGCCGCGCAAGTTGCGCATGCCCGAAATTCTCAAACTGATCGAGGAACAGACGGGCGTCTCGCAAGACCTGTTCTTCCCGGTAGGCGAGGGTTCGCCTTTGTGCAACACCTTCTCGCTGCTCAAATATACCAAAGACGGCTACAAGCCCATCGCCCCCAATTTTACGCTGAAAGAGTTCATGGAGGTGATGGGACCGCGCCCAAATATGACGCTGCGTATGCTCACACGCGGACGCGCCGCCGTGCTGCCGCAGATCGTCTCGAACATTGGCGGAAGCCTCAAACTGATGAAGACCTTGTGGCCGCACATCGGCACCGACCCTTCGTTCTGGACCAGTCGCAAGACGCTCACGCTCTTCGTCAAGCCGTTCATGGACGAGAGCGACATTGATATGAGCCGCATCGAACGCTGCTGCTTCCACAACGCCTCGCCGCGTGGGGTGATGTCCTTCTGCGCCCTCAACGCGAAGATGCGCCCGGCGCAGCCGCACGCCAGCGAAAGCGCATTCGTGCCGTTGCCCACGCGCCGCGTCAAGGAGCAGGTGGCACCAGCGCAGTAGGAGATTCCCCATGCGTTTCTCAATCATTATACCTGTGCTGAACGAAGAGGCGGTACTCGAACGGCAACTTTGCCAGCTTGCGCGGGTATGCGCTCCATATGAGTGTGAATTGCTGATTGTCGATGGCGGAAGCGTGGATCAGACGGTCGCCATCGCGCAGCGTTTTGGGCAGGTCATGCACGCGCCGCGTGGACGGGCCACGCAGATGAACAGGGGCGCAGCGGCCGCTACAGGTGATATGTTTATTTTCCTGCACGCCGATTCGATGCTTCCGGACAATGCTTTCACGGCTATCGAACGCGCCGACGCAGCACCCGGCGTCGTGGGCGGCGCGTTTCGCCTGTGTTTTAACTGTCATAAACCGGCCTACCGGCTGGTGGCGTGTACTACCAATCTGCGTGCGCGTTGGCGGGGCATATTCACGGGCGACCAGGCGTATTTCGTGCGCGCCGACAGCTTCAAGGCCATCGGCGGTTTCCCCGATATGGCCTTGATGGAAGATTTGGAGATCATCGCGCGCCTGCGCAAAATTGGCGAGGTGGTTCTGCTGCCCCACTATGTCACGACTTCAGCGCGTCGCCACAGAAAAGCTGGCCTGGTGCGCAGCGTGCTGTTGATGTGGTATCTGCGCACCCTGTATAGGTTCGGCGTCTCGCCGGAGCAGTTACAGCGCAAATACGTGGATGTGCGATGAGCCTGTCGATCATCATCCCCACCTTGAACGAGGCCAGGCTGATCGAGCACACCTTGCAATGCCTCAAGCAGCGGGCGGGAGAGGCGGAGATCGTGGTGGTTGATGGTGAAAGCACGGACGATACCGTCGCGCTTGCCAGCACATATGTGCGGGTCATTGGCGCGAAACGGGGGCGCGGCGGGCAGTTGAACGCGGGAGTCGCAGCCACGAGCGGCGATATTCTGCTCTTTTTGCACGCTGACACCTTGCCCGATGCCGGGGGGATCGACGAATTGTTGGCAGTCATGCAAGACGAGCGCATTGCTGGCGGCGCATTTCGTATGCGTTTCGACGATCCGCGCCCGCTCTACAAACGTATTGGGGCGAATGTCGCGCGGCGTTCGCTGCACGCCAGGAGCTATACAGGCGATCAGGCGATCTTCACCCGTCGCAGTATCTTCGACCAACTGGGCGGCCACCAGGATTGGCCCTTTATGGAAGATGTGGAGTATAGCGAACGTATGAGCAAAATAGGGCATGTGTCGCTGCTGACCTCCGAAGTCGAAACTTCCGCTCGCAGGCACCAGCAATGGGGATTGCTGAAGACGCAAGGTATCGTCATCCTTATTCGCATCCTCTACCTGCTCAAGGTACACCCATCGAAGTATGCGTGGCTTTGGCCTCCCGTGCGTTAAATAGAAAGGATTCCCTATGGCAAAAGCAACGATCACGACAGACATCACTCGTCGGCTTGATGTTCTGCGTTGGAGCACGTTCCACACCATGATCACCGCCGTGCTTGGCGTTGGCTGGCTTCTCGATGCATTCGAGGTGAATATCGTTGGAAGCGTCCTTGGTGTCATCCAGCATGTTTTTCACCTGGACGCCAACCAGGCCTCGTGGGTGGGTGTATGAAAAAGTTGTAGGCAATCAAGCAGCCGGAGTGGCCGAGAGTGATCCCAGAACGAGTCATAGGACTGGTTGAGAACGGAAGTGCGCAAAGCGAGGACCGCATCCAAGCCATCGG
>JBDTAI010000068.1:0-5362 GCA_039924685.1 Ktedonobacterales bacterium | reverse complement strand
GCAGGTGGCGTTCGCCGCACGGAGTGGGAATGCTGCTGCGTCCCCGCAGCGGGCTTAGTGGGGATTGAGGAGACAGACATGCCCTCCGCGAGTGTCTATGATATGGACGGCCAGGTCGTCCGCGAAGAAAACCTGGATCAATACGTCTTTGGCGCCCCGGTGAATGTGGCGTTGCTGCATCAGGTGGTCACGGTGCAACTCACCAACCGCCGCCAGGGAAACGCCTCGACCAAGACCCGCGCTCAGGTCAGTGGTGGCAATCGCAAGCCCTATCGCCAGAAGGGAACTGGCCGCGCCCGTCAGGGTTCGACCCGCGCCCCGCACTGGCGTGGTGGTGGCTCGGTGTTTGGCCCCCGACCACATTCCTATGACCGTGCCATCCCGCGCAAGATGAAGCGCCTGGCGCTGCGCGCGGCGCTCTCTGACAAGGCCGCCAACAACAACATCCTGCTGATGGATGAGTTGACCTTCGAGGAGCCGCGCACCAAGCTGATGGAAGACCTGCTCGACAAGCTGCCGGTTGACCGCAACGTGCTGCTGCTGCTGCCAGAGCGTAATGAGAACGTGATCCTCTCGTCGCGCAACATTCATCGCATCAAGGCAGGCAACGTCGCCGCGCTCAATGTGGTGGAACTGCTCAAGTACGAAGTGGTGCTGATGCCGACCGCCAGTGTCACCCGCATCGTCGAGATGTTTGGCGAAGAGGCCGACGACGCGCTTCAGATGAAGCGTCACCCGAACGTGGTGATGCGCAAGCGCGCGCGCCGCGAAAACATTGCGCGGCAGAGTGGGATATCGGCGCAGGCCAAGGCTGCCAGGGCAACGACCAGTGCAGGCTCAAAGACTGGCGCAACGACTACCACCAAAACTGCCACGACGGCGAAATCCGCCACCGAGACGAATGGCGGCAAGAAGCCAAGCCGCGCCACGACGGCGAAGGAGTAGACGACGATGGAGATTACTGAGGTCATCAAGCACGGCATCATCACTGAAGAGAGCGTCAAGCTCCAGCAGACGACGGACCCGCGCTCTGGCCGCATCATCCCGCGCTACACCTTCAAGGTGGCGCTGGATGCGAACAAATACCAGATTCGCCGCGCGGTCGAGCAGTTGTTCGGCGTGCGCGTGGTGGCCGTCAACACGATGCGTGTGCCGGGCAAGGTGCGCACACTGCGCACCCGCAAGGGCATCCATCGCAGCGATCCGCGTCCGTGGAAGAAGGCGATTGTGACGTTGGCCGAGGGCCAGTCCATCGCGGAGTTGCAGGCGTAAGGCGCCTGAGCCGGGGAGGACAGCATGCCAGTTCGTGTCTATAAGCCGACGTCACCTGGGCGTCGCAATATGTCGGTCTCCAACTTCGATGAGATCACGCGCTCCGAGCCGGAGCGGTCACTTGTTCGCAAGCAAACATCGAAGGCGGGGCGCAATAATCAGGGGCGCATCACCTCGCGCCATCGTGGCGGCGGCGTCAAGCAACGCTATCGCCTGATTGACTTCCGCCGCAAGAAGTACGGCATTCCGGCGAAGGTCTTTTCCATTGAGTATGACCCGAACCGCTCGGCGCGCATCGCGCTGTTGCACTACCTTGACGGCGAGAAACGCTACATGCTGGCGCCCAACGGCCTCAAGGTGGGCGACATGGTGATGAGCGGCCCCGAGGCTGAGATTCGCGTGGGCAACGCGCTGCCACTGAAGAATATCCCGACCGGCAGCGTGATCCACAACATCGAGTTGTATCCCGGTCGCGGTGGCCAGATTGTCCGCAGCGCGGGAACCTCAGCGCAGTTGATGGCGAAAGAGGGCGACTACGCCCAGGTGCGCCTGCCCTCTGGTGAGCAGCGGTTGATCCATATCAACTGCATGGCGACGCTGGGCCAGGTGGGCAACCTCGACCACGAGAACGTGCGCATCGGCAAAGCAGGGCGCTCGCGCTATCTGGGTCGTCGCCCGCATGTACGCGGCTCGGTGATGAATCCGGTGGATCACCCGCACGGTGGTGGTGAGGGTCGCGCGCCGATTGGCGGGCAGCCGCAGACACCCTGGGGCAAACCGGCGATGGGCTTCCGCACACGCCACAACAAGCGCACAGACAAGTTTATCGTCCGGCGGCGCAACGCCGGTAGGGGCCGTTAACCGGACTGAGGAGATAGACAGCGTATGTCACGTTCGACCAAGAAAGGCCCCTACATCCATGCCTCGCTGCTCAAAAAGGTGCAGGGTATGGTGCGGGGCGGCGATAAGCGCGTGATCAAGACCTGGTCGCGCGCCTCGACCATCATCCCGCAGATGGTGGGCCTGACGATTGGTGTTCACAACGGCAAGGACCATATGCCCGTCTACATCACGGAGAATATGGTCGGTCACAAACTCGGTGAGTTCGCCCCCACCCGCAAGTTCCGTGGGCATGCGGGTGGCAGAAGCGACCGGACCTCGTCGGTTCGGTAGCGGGAGGAGATGGAGGAACGAATGCAGACACGGGCAATCGCCAGAAACATCGGCCATCCGTCCCGCAAAGTGCGGCGCGTGACCGATGCCATCAAGGGGCGCCCGGTGAGCGAGGCGCTGGCCATTCTCAAGTTCCTGCCCAACACGCCTGCGCGCGATGTGTATTGCGTGGTGGCGTCGGCGGCGGCCAATGCAGAGAACAACTATAGTATGGACCCGGATGAACTCTGGGTTATGAATGCGGTCGTGGACGAGGGGTTCACCCTCAAACGCTTCCGCGCCCGCTCACATGGGCGCTCGTCGCGCATCCTGCGGCGTAGCTCGCACATCACGGTCTATGTCACGGATGATCCCGCCGATATTCCGCTGCGCGCCCGTCGCGCCGCCCGGCGTCGTCCATAACGGCTGAGGAGGCGTAGATTTGGGTCAAAAAGTTCATCCGACAGGCTTTCGCCTGGGCGTGATCGAGGGCTGGCAATCGCGCTGGTATGCCCAGCGCACCTATAAGGACCTGCTGGCCGAGGATCGCCTGATTCGTGCGGCGATTCAGAAGCGGCTGGCAAATGCTTCGATCTCGCGCATCGAGATCGAGCGCATCGCGGGCGCGAATCTCAGCGTGACCATCCACACCGCCAAGCCAGGCATTGTGATCGGCAAGAACGGCGAGAGCGTGGAGCGGTTGCGTCAGGATATGGAGAAGCTCACCAAGAAGAAGGTGCGTCTCAACATTCTTGAGATTCGCAATCCCGAAGGGAACGCCGTGCTGGTGGCGCGCAGCATCGCCGAGCAGCTTGAGAAGCGTGTGGCCTTCCGCCGCGCGATGAAGCAGGCAGTGCAGAAGGCGATGCGCACCAACATCAAAGGCATCAAGGTAATCGCTGGCGGTCGCCTGGGTGGCGCCGAGATCGCCCGCACCGAGAAGGAAGTCGAGGGGAGCGTGCCGCTGCAAACGCTGCGCGCAAACATTGACTATGGCACTGCCGAGGCGCACACCACCTTCGGCGTGATCGGCGTCAAGGTATGGATTTATCACGGCGACGTGCTGCCAGACAAGCAGCGCGCCCAGGGGCTTGAAACCGCCGAGGCATCGCCTGCTGGGATGGCCGAGCGCGGCGAACGCCGCAACGACCGTGATCGTGGCCCGCGTAGCGACCGTGGTGATCGCGGTGGAGACCGTGGCCCGCGCTTCGGCGCCGGCGACCGTGATCGCGGACCCCGCCCTGGTGGCGACCGTGGACCCCGCCCTGGTGGGGATCGTGGCCCGCGTCCCGGCGGCGACCGTGGACCCCGCCCTGGTGGCGACCGTGGCCCGCGTCCGGCGAACGCCTCTGGTCTGGCGAGTCGGCCACCATCGCTGGCGCGCAACGCTGGCAGCCGTACCAATGTGCGGTCGGCGGAGCAATCCGTGGCGCAATCGGCAGAGAGCAGCGTGCCAAACGCCACGCCCTCGCCAACTGTTCCAACAGTAGCGGCTGATACGACGCCACAAGCCACGCAGGCCCAGCCGACGCAGCAGCCGACGCAACAACAGCCAGAGCAGGCGAATCAGCTGAGCCAGCCACATCAGCCGAACCCAACTGACGAGTCGGGGTCGTAGTTTCGCGCAAAGGACGCGCGAGAGCGTCCATCGCGTATGGATAATAGTTGTCACCGGTCTTGGGCCGTCCGCCGTCCCCTGACGCCACCTGAAACAACGGAAGATACGTCTGCGGACTTCAGTCCGTCTCGCGTATCGTGCCGCGGTACTTCAGTGCCGAGCGTGGTGGGCGTAAGGGGAAACGGGATGGCAGCGGCTGGTGAACTGGAGCGACAGTCATGTTACTCGCGCCAAATCGAGTCAAGCATCGCAAGCAACACCGCGGGCGCATGCGCGGCAAGGCAACGCGGGGCGCCACCATCGCCTTTGGCGAGTTTGCCCTGCAAGCCCTGGAACCAGTCTGGCTGGAAGCCCGCCAGATCGAGGCTGCCCGTATCGCCATGACGCGCTATATCAAGCGCGGCGGTAAGGTCTGGATTCGCGTCTTCCCGGATAAGCCGGTGACGGCCAAGCCCGCCGAGACGCGCATGGGTTCCGGCAAGGGCGCGCCCGATCACTGGGTGGCCGTGGTCAAGCCGGGGCGCATTCTTTTCGAGTTGGGTGGTGTGCGTGAGGAGATCGCCAAAGAGGCGATGCGTCTGGCCGCCAACAAGCTGCCCATCCATACCAAGTTCATCATCAGACAGGAGGCCGAGGGTGTCGAAGCTGAGTGAGCGACGCCGCGAAATCCGGTCGTTGAGTGAGTCAGAAGCCCAGCGTGAGCTGGCCGAACTGCGGCGCAAGCTCTTCGAACTGCGCCTTCAGCGCGAGCGCGGCGAGGTCAAGGACAACCGCCAGTTTCCCAAAGTGCGGGCGGATATTGCGCGGCTGATGCACCACATGGGCGAATTGCGTCACGCGGCTGCGCTCGCCGCCGAGGGCGTGCTGGATACCGTGGATCAGGGCGTCGCAGAGGGTGAGGAAGCATGAGCAGCGCAAAACCACCAACCGGCGCAGGCCGGACAAGCCGGACGCGCAAGACAACCAGCGATACCGGCGCTAAGACCAGCGCTAAGACCGGCGCACAGTCGGCTGCGGAGGCGACAACGTCTGCAACGTCTGCAACGCCAGCGAAACCAGCGACGACGCGACGCCCCACGACACGCGCCACGCGCACGCCTGCTACCAGCGCGCCCGCCACCGCCGCAACGCCAACTGGCGCGCAGGTGAGCGCCACGCCGCAAAAGACCACGCGCCAGGTGAAGACCGGGCGCGTGGTCAGCGACAAGATGCAGAAGACCATCGTGGTCGCCGTCGAGTCGCTCAAACGCCATCGCATCTACAAGCGCACCTATAAGTCTACAGCGAAGTTCAAGGCGCACGACGAACACAACGACGCGC
>JBDTAI010000067.1:0-6200 GCA_039924685.1 Ktedonobacterales bacterium | reverse complement strand
ACCTTCAGCAACTTGGCGGCGTAGGCGGCCTCACGCGGTCCCATCGTGTAGAAGTCGCCGATGGGCAGAATGGCAAGCTGCGGCTGATAGAGTTCGCCGATGATCGCCATATCGCTGAAGACGTTGGTGTCGCCCGCCGCATAGAGACGGAAGCCGTTTTCGAGGGTCAGCACATAGCCTACCGCCTCGCCACCGTAGATCATCACGTCGCCATCCTGGATGCCGCAGCTATGGTCGGCATGCACCATCGTCGCCGCAAAGCCGTCAAGGTCAATCGTGCCGCCCTTGTTCATCCCCAGCGTGTTCTTGACGCCCTTCGACTCGAGCCAGCCCGCCGTCTCGACAACACCCACCACATGCTCCGGCTGCCCCTGCTCGGCGACCATGATAGCGTCGCCGATGTGGTCGCCGTGGCCGTGAGTGATGAGGATCGTATCCAGCTTGCCTATCTGCTTGAGATTATCAGGGCAAGCGGGATTGTTCTGCACCCAGGCGTCAAGCATCACCATCTTGCCGCCGGGCGTGCGGAACTGGAAGGTGCCGTGGCCAAACCATGTGACCTGAAGACCCTGCAAGTTCATTGGGCTGTCGCCTCCTTTTGGCTGCTTCTCTGATCAATACTTCGGCAGATATGCAGTGTTTGCCCTGAGCCTCACTCCATTCCTCTTCTGTAAGAAGAAGGCGGAAAATATGAGCCAGCGGACACACCTCACTTCACCAAAGATGCTACCATGCCAGACGCCGCGCTGCCAGTTCTGATGGAGGAACATTGTCGTAATTGTTGTATAGGGCGCAGGCAGACATCCAACAAGCCGGACTGAGGATGAGAGGCTGGAAGCGCCTACAAAAACACCCCTCTCCTGGCAGGGGGGAGGGGCTGGGGTGAGGTCGCGCTATGCCTGGCAGATGGGACATGGCGCAAAACCCGCAGATTGCGCCACATCGGGCGAACGAAAGATGCGATTGGGCCGCAGCCGGTAGCGGGCGCTACGCTGGCAAGCGGGCGCACAGTAGACGCCCAACGGACGTACGCCGATCAGCAATTGCTCACCATCTTGCAGCGCCAGCCGTTGTGTTACCCGCGCCACCCAGGCGGAATACTCGTCATGGCCGGCAGGTAGCGCGTCTTCGAGCAGCAGCAGGGCGCGTTTGAGCGGCAGCCCGGAGCCATAGCCGGTGAGCGCGCCAGTGGCGCCGATCAGCCGGTGGCAGGGGACGAACGGCGCGACGGGATTGGCTCCATTCGCCATCCCCACGGCGCGCGGCCCTTGCGGCGTCCCCACCTGACGGGCAACCTCCTGATAGGCGCGTGTCTCGCCATATGGAACCTGCGCCACCGCCGCCCACACGCGCTGAAAGTAGTTCGTTCCCGGTGGATCCAGCGCCACGGTGAACGCCTGTCGCTGACCGGCAAAGTAGCCGGCAAGCTGCGTCAGCGCATTATGAAGCTGCTCCTCCGCTGCGGTCGAGGCGAGATGCTCGATAGTGATGTGAGCAGTAGCCGTTTGCGTCGCGCGCGCAACCGTTGCGGTATCCAGCCGAGGTGGCGCCAATGGATCGATCCGGGTGCGCCAGTCGGGCAGCCAGACGTAGCGCACACCTGTTGGCGCAGCGGCCACCCGCGCAACGCCTGCCCAGGTGGTGAGCATGCCAACAGCGCACCCCTCATCCACCGCGCGCTGTTGCTCGGTCGCGTGTAGCGCCTCGCGGGTCTTTCTGGCTTTCGCCACGATCATCGTTTCAACTGCGCTCATGTTTGCCGCTCCTTCGCCTCCAGTAGCAGCCGTTTCAGCTACTAGCTCCACCTGCCCTCCTGGCGCGCGCTGTGCGACCAGCCGCGCCAGTATTGACGGCGCTCCCATTCCAGGCTGTTGGCCTGCTCGCTGCTATCATAGCCCCAGCGCAGGCAGATCATGCTAAACAGCGCCAAAGCGGCCACCACCGCCAGCGTTCCCAACAACAGCCAAAACATGCTTCTGCTCCCTTCGCAGACGCGCATCACGATGATTGACCATGATTGTCCATGACGCCATGCGCGCAAACGATCAACCATCCCCTTCAACACAGGAAATGGTCTGGGAGTTGCAGGTTTGCTTGCCAAAGTTTGCCTTTGCTCCCCTGTATTATCCCTGAACGGAACAGAGCAGCACGAGCAGCCGCACGAAACGATAGGCGGCAAACATATCGGCGCGTTCACAGCGCACGGTGCGCCCATCCACGCGCTCGACGCCCTCGATCAGCATGGCGTAATCGGCTACGGCGACCTGCGCCAGCGCCACCTCGACCGTCACCGGCGCCGCCACACGCAATGGCGCAACTTTCAGATGTCCCTTCGCCGCCTCGCTCACCATCTGATGCGCCACCTTCCGCAGTTGCTCACAGGCGATGGCGGGATGCAGCGTATCGGCGCGGGCCGCGCTCCGGCTCTCTTTGACGACCACGGCGGTCACTGCGTCTCCCAGCAGTTCATGCGCCTCAGCCTCCACCGTCTGATCGCCAGCCACCAGCGCCACCGGCACGCCATACCCGCCCGCCACTGCGGCATTCAGCCCCAGTTCGCCATACGATTGCCCATTGATCCGCACGTCATAGAGGCCACCGGTGAAGGTATGGCACAGCGCCGAGGAGACGGTTCCCGCCTTGCCGTGCATGCCGATGAACATCGCCAGATCGTAGCTGTCGTCGAGGCCATCCACCATGCCCATCAGTGCGGGTTTGCCACGCAGCAACCGCGCCCGCGTATCGAGTTTCTCTGGTGGCATGTTGCGGAAGGGACCATGTGCGTCGGCGACCGTCACCTCCGCATCGGGGACGGCATCGAAGATGCCAGAGATGACGGCGTTGGTCTCGTTGGTCATCAGCAGGCGCGACTGCTCATACTCGGCGTGACCCGGCTGGCACTCCTCGCCGCTGACGATCCCGGCGATCCCCTCCATATCCACAAGCACAAAGACGCGCATGGGTTTTCTCCTTCGCTCTACACTTGCCAGCGGCTGAAGCCGCGCCTCTGGGCGCTCACACGCCACGAAGCCCGCCTGAGCAGGCTGGAGATTGAGGCGCTATCTTGATTATCAGGCGGAATGGGACGATGAACAAGCGTGTGCGCCAGTGCGATTATTTCAGCACGCGCGCGGCGATCTCGGCGCCTGCCTGACGACCAAGCGCGATGCCCGGTAACACGCCCTGTGCGCCAAGCCCCTCGATTGCCAGCCCCGGCGCGGCGCCTTCCATCGGCACGAAGGCGGGCAGGCGGTCGGCAGCGGTATCGAGGTCCACCGCCCAGGCATAGTGCGGCGCCGAATCAGCAAGTTCGGGGAGCCAGCGCCACGCGGCCCGCGCCATCCGCGCATGATAGGCGGCGTCGCGGGATGGGGCGCCCGGCTGGCCATAGCGGCCACCACTCACTACAAGCCGACCATCACCAGCGCGATAGTCATAGTAGACATACGGGGCGGCGTCCCAGAAAACGGGGAAGTCGTCGGGCAGTTCGGCGAGGAAGGCCAGCGCGTAGAGCCGCGAGGTGGGGTGGACCGTTGGCCCGATGCACCAGACCAGTCCGCGTGCGGTGATGGTCGCGCCATCACGCAGGGTGAGCGTCCAGGCGCCGCCATGCCGCTTCGTCACAGTCTCGCCGCAGGAGGTGACGGCTGCTCCGCCTACCAGCGTTGCGCCCACAGTTCGCGCCTGCTGCGCCAGATGGGCCAGCATCGTCAGCGGCTGGATGCGTCCCTCGTCGGGCAGCCAGAGCGCCGCCACCACGCCATCAGTATTCAGCCTGCCGCCAGTGCGTTCGGCCACCTGGACCACGGTCCACATCTCGGCTTGCAGGCCCGCCGCCCGTCGCACCCGCGCCTCACCTTCGAGTCGCCGAGCCGCCGTCGCGCTGGTCGCCAGATCGAGCGCGCCCGTCCGCTGCGCCCGCACAATCGCGTCAGGCTTCTGCGCCTCAGCCACCAGTTCCAGCAGAATCTCGGTTGTGGCGGGCCAGAGCGCGGCCACTGGATCGGCGGGATCAAGCTCGGCGAGCGGCGCGTTTGCCCCCGCGCTGAGGATGCCTGCGTTGCGTCCCGATGCCCCGGCGCCTAGCGTGGGAGCCGCTTCGAGCAGCAGCGTCTGCGCACCAGCGGCTGCGGCGGCATAGGCGGCACTCAGACCAGTGACGCCTGCGCCTACCACCGCAACATCCACCGTGCGGCTCTGCATTCCGTTATGACTCAACGCCTCGGCAAGCAATGGCAGCGTCAGCAGCGCCCGCGCCCTGTCGGATACCGTGTCGGGCCAAGGGGCATGGGCAATTACCTTTGCTGCTGGCTGGGAAGTCGCTGTTGTTTCGGTAGTCCTGGTGGTCGTTTGCAAGCCGTCTGGCATAGAACCTCGCTTCACGGGAGTGTTGACGGTATGGGAGGCGTTCGTCTGGTTCAGGTCGCCCATACGTCGGCTCCGTCTGGCGTCGGCTGAGCGCGTATGGTACGTTTAGTTTAAGGGTAGCGCGGGATGTGTCGCCACAGAACAGGCAGCAGCGCATTACGTACGCACTATACGACTGGATAGACAGAGCGCATGAGCACAACCAATACACAAAACGCACGCGGCGGGCGGGCGTCGCAAGAGCGCAGCGGCCAAACACGCCCGGCCACTGTGGCTAACATGACCACAGCGGCACGACAGGACAACGCGGCGATTAGCGTCGCCGGGCTGCGCAAGACCTATGGCGAGAAGGTCGCTGTCGCGGATGTCTCCTTCGCGGTGGCGCCCGGCGAGATTTTCGCGCTGCTCGGCCCCAACGGCGCAGGCAAGACGACGACGGTTGAGATTCTGGAAGGCTACCGCACAGCGGATGCGGGAACCGTGCGCGTGTTGGGGCTGGATCCACAACACGACGCCGCCCGCCTGAAGCCGCAACTTGGCGTGATGCTGCAACAGGATGGCCTCTACCCCACGCTGCGCCCACGCGAAGTGCTTGATCTCTTCGCTCGTTTCTACATCGATCCCGACGATCCTGAGCGGCTGATCGCGCTGCTGGGGCTGGAAGAAGCCACCAAAACGCGGGTGCGCCAGCTTTCCGGCGGACAGAAGCGGCGGCTGGCGCTGGCGGTGGCGCTGATCGGCAAGCCGCGTCTGCTCTTTCTGGATGAGCCGACGACCGGCATGGACCCCCAGGCTCGCCATGCCACCTGGGACATTTTGCAAAACCTCAAAGCCAGCGGCGCCACCATCCTGCTGACGACGCACTTCATGGACGAGGCCGAGCGGCTGGCCGACCGCATCGCCATCATTGACAACGGGACGCTGATCGCACTGGATACCCCCGCCGGGCTGACCACCAGCCAGTCTACCACCACCACTGAACTGCGCTTCACGGCGAATCCCGGTCTGGATATGGCGGCGCTGGCGAAGCTGCCCGCCGCCCGTAGCGCCCATGAGGAGGCGCCGGGACACTACACGCTGGAGACCGGCGATGCGCCCGCGCTGCTGGTAGAACTGACCACGCTGCTGCGCGACACCGACGCCAGCCTTGCTGAGCTACGGGTGGGCCGCTCGACGCTCGAAGATGTCTTCCTGCGGCTGACGGGAAAGGAGATGCGCGAGTGAGCGCCCAGATAACGAAACACCCAACGGCGACGCCCACAGCAGCCGAGACGACCGGCGCCGCGCCCTTCTGGCGGATGGTGTTGGGCCAGACCCGCGCCGAACTGACGATGACCCTGCGACGTGGCGAGAGCCTGCTGATCACGCTGTTCATCCCTGTCGCCGTGCTGATCTTCTTTGCCGCGCTGCGTATCGGTGGCGCAAACATCAACCAGCTTGTGCCGGGCGTGCTGGCGCTGGCGATTATGTCAACCGGCATGGTCAGCCTGGGCATCGCCACCGCCTATGAACGCTACTACGGCGTGCTGAAACGCCTGGGCGCCTCGCCGCTGCCGCGCCTGGGGCTGATTCTGGCAAAGGCGCTCTCCGTGCTGGTGGTGGAGATTGGGCAGGTGATCCTGCTGACGCTGATCGCGGCGATCTTCTTTGGCTGGCGACCGGGCGGCTCATTCCTGCTGGCGGTTGTCGTCTTTCTGATTGGTAGCGCGACCTTCGCCGGGCTGGGCATGCTGATGGCGGGCGCGTTGCGCGCCGAGGCGACGCTGGCGGGCGCGAACGGCCTCTATCTGCTGTTCCTGCTGATACCCGGCGTAGTGGTTCCAGTAACGATC
>JBDTAI010000066.1:0-6112 GCA_039924685.1 Ktedonobacterales bacterium | reverse complement strand
CGCTGGATGAGACCGCCGACGCTCCGGGGAATACTCCTGATGTGAACGACGGAGCGCCAGTACAACCCGCGTTTCAACACACCTACGCCCGGCTAGCGAGCCGTGTGGCGCTGGGGTTGTTCGTCGTCGCCGCGCTCTATCGCCTCTATTTGATCGCGCGCGGTTGGCCGCTGGTGGATAGCGACGAGGCAATTGTTGGCCTGATGGGTCGCCACATCCTGCGCGGCGAGTTCCCGGTCTTTCTGTGGGGCCAGTCGTATATGGGCGCGCTCCAGTCATACCTGGCGGCGCCGCTCTTTGCGCTCTTTGGCTCCTCAGACTTCACGCTGCATATTGCTGAACTGCTGATCACAATGGGCTTCATCGCTGCGATGTATGCACTGGGGCGCGCGGTCTATGGGCAGATCGTCGGACTACTGACGCTCGCCTGGCTGATGATGGGGCCACCGATAGCGACCCTGCGTGAACTGACGCCCGCTGGTGGCTATCAGGAGATGCTGCTCTTCACGGCGCTGCTGCTGTTGGGCTTGTGGGCGCGTCTACGTCAACCACAGGCATTGCCCCGCACGCGGCAGGAGTGGCGGCGGTGCATAGCGGTCTATGCGGGCATGGGTCTGATGGCAGGCGGCGCGCTCTGGGCCGACATTCTGGTGGCGCCTGCGCTGCTGCTTGTGACTGTCGCAC
The DNA here is from genome assembly GCA_039924685.1 of Ktedonobacterales bacterium. Classification (GTDB taxonomy): domain Bacteria; phylum Chloroflexota; class Ktedonobacteria; order Ktedonobacterales; family JADMIN01; genus JBDTAI01. Next base: position 5,428 of record JBDTAI010000066.1, on the reverse strand, counting down.
TGCTGGCGCGGCGTACCCGCGAAGTGTTCACTGTGGCGGGGTTGGCGCTCGTGTTGTTCTTCCTGATCGGCGCGGCGCCTGCGATTTTCTATAACATCCAGTATCCCAACGCGACCTACAAGCAGGTATCCGCCCAGAATCGCCGCCCTGGCCAGACAGGTCCGTTGCCGACGTTCGACCAGTGGCGGATGCAGGCGGGTGAGACGCTGGATGTCGCCTTCCCGACGATCCTGGGCAGCCCGTATGTCTGCGTCAAGGTGGGCGCCGTCTGGTTCAACTACCCGCCCGCCGAGGCCACCTCCACCACAGATGCGGGCGGCGTGTGCGACCTCTCGAACATGGGGTTCTCGCTGGCGGCGCTGGCCGTCTTGGGAATTGCGCTCTGGCAGCCATTGCTGGCGTTGCTGGCCTGGGCGCGGGCCATACGCGGCTACCGCTGGTTGAAGGCAGGTCGCCAGCTCCGACGATTAGCGAAAGATGCGGCGTCACCTGCGACGGTGCGGGATCAGGCGCAGAGCGACCGCGTCGCCCGCTACTGGATCAGCGTCGTGCTGGTGGGCATCGTAGTCGCCAACCTCTCCGTCTATAGCCTCAGCGTGGATGCGCAACGCTACCAGTTCACCTCCGTGCGCTATCTGCTGCTGGCGTATCTCAGCGCGCCTGTGCTGTTCTACACGCTCTGGCGTCCGGCCTCCCTGTTGCTGCTACCACTGCTGCGGCCAACTACCATGCGTCTCACCCGGCTATTCTTCCGCGACCGCAAGGCGCCATCCGCTACTGCCATTCCCGCATCCATACGTAAACGACTGAGGGAGCGCTTTGCCTCGCGGTGGGCATTTGCGCGTTCGCTGGTGGCGGGTCTGGCGCTGGTGACGCTGCTGCTGTTCGGTCTGATAGGCGTCTGGTTCACCCTCGCGCATGCCAACAACACCGCTGCCTATGGCCAGCCCAATCCGCCGGTAGACCAGCAACTGATCGCCTTCCTCCACCAGCAGCACATCACCGCCTTCTATGGCGACTACTGGGTTTGTGACCGGCTGGTCTTCGAGACGCGTGAGCAGGTGATCTGCGCCTCACGCGGCGGCGACAAGCCCACCCTCGCGCTCAACACCAACCGTTACACGCCCTATGTCGCCGCGCTGGCCAAGACGCCCTATCCCGCCTACATCCTGCCGCTGCATAGCCAGCAGGATCGCGCCTTTGCCGCCGACGCCGCCGCGCTGGGCCTGCCCTACCAGGGCTACCAACGGGTAGTTATCGGCTCCTACGCAGTCTACTACCACGCACCGTAGCCATGCTATAGGTGTGCTTCCCACTCAGTGCGCATTTGGCTCACAAACATTGGCGCGTGCTGGGCAAGCGTATCCAGCACTTGCTCCGGTGTATGTGGTGGATTATTCAGCGCGTGGGCTTGTTCCATGATGATCTGGGCCAAGCGATGCTTATGCAGGTCGCAAAGCTGAAGCAAGAACTCATCAGGAGATTGCGCTTCAATGCCATATGGCTCCAGAGCAGCATCTGGAAAATCAGCGAGGTTGCTTGTTATGATGACTTGCGCGCCTGCGTATACTGCTGCGGCCAACACATGGCGATCTTTGGGATCATTGCTCATAGTAACAATAAGCGGTAACAATAAGCGGTAACAATAAGCGGCTCATAGCCACGTATCAGCATGGCCTCGCCAAAATACTGGCTCACGGTATCTATGAGTCGTTGGGCCTTTTCAGGCGAGAGGATTTTCTTAGCGATGAGAATGCGCCGTAGTCCGTCAAGAAGTGTCTCCGTCCAGCACATGTGATACAGTCCAGCGGCCCCTGCACGAAACACTGTCTAGCACAGCGGTAAACGACAGCGCTGGTCCTCTCGGCTAATCGTAGTCGCCCAACTCCTGGCTGAGACGCGAGAGCGCATCTAATCCGGCGCGCAGCTCTGCATTGCGCTGTGATTTGTAGCGCATGAGATCAGCGAAGCGTATGCGCCGATGCCTTCCTACGCGGGAATATGGTATGTGCGCAGTTTCGAGCAGTTTGATCAGGTAAGGTCGTGAGACATTGAGTATGTCCGCCGCCTGCTGGGTTGTCAATTCTTCACCGACAGGGACAAGTGTGAGGGCATTGCCATGCGCCAGATGTGTTATGAGTTGCCTGAGCAGGGTTGTAACGGATGCTGGTAACTCAACAACATCCCCACGCGGCCCAAGCAACTTTACGGGCTGTGCAGGATGGTGTTGGGCAATCGTCAACATTTCATCGATTGTCACTAACGCACGCTGCTCTTGCCCGCTAGCTGTTACTGGTTCATATGCAGTTGTTGTGCAGTTGTTGGACTGACCTCTGTAGCCATCGTAGATGCCTCCTCACTAACGTCAGTGCTATGACTATGATACCGCATTCGCAGCAGTCGCAACGCATTCGCACCATCTGAATGAGTTAGCCATTTTGTGGTGGGCGACGAGACAGATGATACACTGCATAGACGCGGTGTAGGCGCCGTTCCCGCCGGAAAGTTCCGCCACGCGACATCATCATCAGAATATCGCTATGATCGGGTTACTCACACCTCACCTTCGCTCATGATTTGGAGATACCTACTGTGGAAGCATTGTTTGTGCATACCGCCGATAATCACCTCGGCTTTGAGCAGTATGGCCTGAAGCAGCGGTTCAACGACTTCGCCCACGCCTTCTATAGCGTGGTGGATGACGCCATCGCCCGCAAGGCTGACTGTTTCCTCATCGCGGGCGATCTCTTCAACAAGCGCGCGATTGACGCGCTGACACTGATCCAGGCGCAGGAGGCATTGCAGAAGCTCAAGAATGCTGGTATCCCCGCCATTGCCATCGAGGGCAACCACGACCGCAGCTATTACCGCGATGGCGTTTCGTGGCTGCAATTCCTCTGCTGGCAGGGTGTGCTGATCCTGCTCAATCCGCTGATGGAGCATGGCGCGCCTGAGTTGACGCCGTGGAGCCGCGAGACGATGCGCGGGGCGTATGTGGATCTGAAGGATGGGCGGCTGCGCATCTATGGCCTGCCGTGGTATGGCGCCAGCACCGCCCGCGTGATGGCGAGTTTCGCCCAGGCGCTCACCGCCGACCGCGCCGCTGAAGATGCGGCAGGTGTGGAGTATCGTGTGTTATTGATGCACACTGGCGTCGAGGGTATGCTGCCGCAGTTGCATGGTCTGCCCACCCACGCCCAGTTCGAGCCGTTGCGCGGGCTGGTAGATTACGTGGCGTTGGGCCATGTTCACAAGCCGTATTGCCTTGAGGACTGGCTGTATAATCCCGGCTCGACCGAAACCTGGGGCGCTGAGGAGAGCGCCTGGGATGATCGCGGTTACTACGTCACACGCATTCACACAGATGTGGCGCCTGGCGAGCGGCGCCACACCGCTGAACACGTCGTCAACCAGCGCCGCCCGTTCTATCGCATCTACTTCAAGGTGGATGGGCTGAACGATCCCGCCGCGTTCTACGACCACTTCGCGCGCTATTGCCGGATGGAGGCTCGCAAGTATGGCATCGTCCTTGACACCAGTGGGCAGGCGGTTGAGCGCCCGGATGGGCCAGCCCCTGTGGTGGATGTCACCCTCGGAGGCGTGATGAGTTTCGACGCTTCTGCCCTGGAAGCCAGCCGCATCGAAGCGATAGTGCGCGACCTCTTTCAACCGCTGGTGGTGCGCCAGCGCAACAATACCCGCGACAACGAATACGATGCGCTCAATGATGATGAGATGGGCGACGGGCGTGACCGCTCGACCAGGCCACAACTCGAAGTGCATATCTTCCAGGAGTTGCTGGCGCGTGACGCCCGCTATGCTGCCAATGCGCCGCAATGGGCAAAGGTACTCGCCGAGATCAAGCAGATGGCTCTTGGCAGTGAGGAGCCAGCCGCCATCGCCCGCCGATTGCGCGAGGCGCGCGCCGAACTGCTATCATAAGAGGAACGTATGTTTCCTGGGGGGGCGTCTGGTGGGCGCCCTTGTCTGGCCGGGCAGATTGATGGCGATGGAGGATAGGCATGCACGCGGTGGTTTCGCTGCTGGATGAAGCGTATATGCAGATGGCGCTGACGCTGGCTGATGAGTTGGATGAACGCTTCGGGGTGCGCGCAGGGGCGAAGGCAGTGCGTTATCCACACTTCTCCTATCAGGGCGCCGAGCAGTATGATCTGGCAGCGCTCGAAGCCACATTGCGCAAGGTTGCACGTGAGACGCAGCCGTTTCGCGTCTATGCCGACGGTCTGGGCGTCTTCACTGGCCCGCATCCCGTGCTTTACGTGCCGGTAGCGCGCGGCCCGGAACTGGCGCGGCTGCACGAGACACTGTGGCGCGAACTGTCGCCTGCGAGCGAAGACGCCTCGCCCTACTACTCACCGCATCAGTTGGTGGCGCATATCACGCTGGCGCAGTGGGATATCCACGCCGACAACCTGGGCGCTATTGTCAGCTATCTCTCTGAGCGCACGCTCGAATGGGAGATAGCTGTAGACAACCTGGCGCTGCTCTATCAGGAGGCGCCGGGGACGCGTGGTGAGGTGCGGCTGCGCATCCCGTTTGGCGCCGCTGTGGACACCACAACCACTTCGCCAATTGCGCCGACGCAGGCTGAATCCCCTGACATGCCTGCCGATCCAGCATCCACTGTGGAACAGTATGAGCATACCGGATTGCTCTAGAAAGCCGTCTGGGCCTGCGCACATCTGCGATCACCTGCGCGCAGGGGTGAAGAGGGCAAGGCGGTGAGCGAATGAGTGGCACAAGGAGTGATGAGCCACCATGGCAGCGACTGCGACCAGATGCGCCCATCGAGCCGAATGTGGGGCTGGGCGGCCTGACGCTACGGGTACCAATCACCAGCATCGAAGACATTGCGCTGGCTCTGCTGGAACGCTATGATGGCGACTGGGGCCGCATCTGCGAGGTCTACCCACTGTGGGAGGCGCGCTACCTGCTTGGCCCCATCTGCGCCTGTGCCGACATCCGTAGTGGACGCATCTTCAAATTGATCGCTGACACTGGCTATACCGGTGCGCTGTTCGGGACAATTCGTGTCGGGATGCCACTGGGCGAGGCGCTACGTCTGGAGCCGCGTCTCTATTATGACGAGGATGAGGGGCTGCTGCTGGTGCGCGATTGCCCGGGCGTGGCGCTCGATATCTTGGCCCGCCAGGCGCCATCCATCCAGTTATGGGAAGCCGCTTCGTTAGAACTATTGGCAGATGGCGTTATCGCCGCCATCGCCGTCTTCGCACCGGAAATCGTAGGGAACTGATGTTTGGCGGAGCTTCGAGGAGACAGCGGTGAAGCGCATCAATACCCGTCCGCCCACTATTCAGGCGCATCATGAGCATGAGCATGAGCATGAGCATGTGGGCGTGGAGGATTCAGCCAGCTACGGTACGCCGCCCTCCCCCCATCGAATGCC